>JAQGPI010000365.1 GCA_028293175.1 Verrucomicrobiaceae bacterium
ATCATGGCGGCCAAGACCGGCATGCTCGGTGGCATTGATCAGGTGCAGGGCGTCGTTGCCGCCTGGATCACCATTGGCAAGGATGTGCCGCTGGTGGTCGATCCTGTCATGGTCGCCACTGGCGGAGGACGCCTCCTTGAAGAAGATGCCATCGAAGCCGTGAAAACCCTGCTGCTGCCGTTGGCCAAAGTCATCACGCCCAATCTCGATGAAGCGGCCGTCCTTTGGGGCCATCCCGTCACCAACCGTGCTGAAATGGAAGCGTGCGGCCATGAGTTAAGCAGCGAACACGGCTGCGCCGTCCTCATCAAGGGCGGCCATCTTATCAACGACGCCGCAGCGGACGTGCTTTGCCACAGCAACAAGGCACAATGGTTTGAAACCGAGCGCGTGCCAGACGTAAGCACTCATGGCACAGGGTGCAGCTACTCCGCTGCAATCGCCACCGGCTTGGCCAAGGGGCTTCTGCTTTCTGACGCAGTCCGTGAGGCCAAAGCCTTTGTCTCACGGGCCATTTCGCAACATTTTGCCTGGGGCAGCGTTCACGCCCTCAATCACCTTCAGCAGCAACAGCAGTGAAACGCCTCTTCATCGCGGCAGTCCTCAGCTCCGGCGTTATCGCGTCCGGCGCTGAGTCCAGGCCTGCGGTCGACGAGGTGTCTCAGGCGGCCATCCAGTCGGCGTTTCAGATCCTAAGGCGCGATTACATCCGTCGTGAAGATCTTACCCTGGACCAGCTCAACCGCGCCGCTCTGCATGGCCTGCTGGAACGCCTCAGCTTTGGTGCGGAACTTGTTAAAGCAGACGGCTCCGCCCGCCCTCCTGAAAGCCGCGTGATCACCGAGGCCCTCACCCCCCGCATCGCCTGCCTGCGGCCCAGCGCATTGTCAGATCAGGAAGTGGCGCCCATGCGCGAGGCCCTGCTGAAGTTCAAGGAACAGGGCATCAACCATCTAGTGCTCGACTTGCGCTCCCCTGCGGCTCCTGGCGACTTCGAAACCGCAGCGTCAATGCTCGAGCTTTTCCTGCCCAAGGGTCTGCTTTTGTTCAAGCTCAAGCAGCTTGGTGTCGGCGATGCCCAACCGATGCTTTCACGCCGCGATCCGGCCTGGACTGGCAATCTCGTGGTGCTGGTAGATGGCGAAACCAACAACCTCGGAGAAACCGTGGCCGCCGTACTGCATCAGCAAAAGCGCGCCCTGCTCGTCGGCTCCGCCACCCGTGGCGCCACGGTACGCTACGAAACGGCCCCCATTGAATCGGGATGGCGGCTGCGGTTTGCGCGTGCCGAAGTACTGCTGCCTGACGACTCCTCCGTGTTCCGCAAGGGGCTCAAACCCGATCTCGCTATCGCCTTGGATACCAAGATCAAGCACGAGCTGTTTGGCGGGCAGAAGCTCAAACCCACCGTGTTTGAGGAAGCCAGGCCACGCTTCAATGAAGCGGCCCTGGTGAGCGGCAAGAATCCTGAGCTGGACGATTACATCCGCCGCAGCACCGGCGAAGTGATGAATTATGATACACCTCGCCCTCACGATGCCGTGCTCCAGCGGGCGGTGGATCTGCTGCTGACCAACGACCACTTTGCCAGTTCCAAACTCGACTGGCATCACACCGCTTCATCACCGCCGGCCGATGAACCGAAAGCCGAGCCGGCCCTGCCCCCATGACCGAAACTTGCATCTCCCACTGCGGCGACCAGCGCATCATTGCGCCCGTAGTTATCCGCGAAATCATCGATGAACGCACCTGCCACGCCACCCTGCCCAACGGCAAGGTGATCTTCGGCTTCAAAGAACGCCCTGAAGTGACTCTGAACGAAGGTGCCAACGCTAAGGCCATCCTTTCCCTGTGCGATTTCTCCAGAGGCGAGATTATTTAGCGGGCGCATGATGGCGAGGACTTCATGCGTATCCATCAGATGAAGTTCGCCAGCCTCCTTTGCATTCTCATTGCCACCAGCCTTCAGGCCGCAGAGCCGCAGGCCATCCAGCCCAAGGACATCACGGCATGGGAGTCTCAACGCGCCGAACTCAAGGCCGCATGGCTCAAACTTCTGGGGCCCATGCCAGCGACCAAGCCACCGCTCAAGCTAGAGGTGGTGAGTGAGGAAAAGCTGCCCGAGTTCACCCGCCAGTACGTGCGTTATCAGGTCGAAGACGGCGTATGGACTGATGGCTACCTGCTTATCCCGCCGCTGGCTCAAGGCGCGCGCACTGCCGGTGTCGTGGTCTTCCATTCCACCGTAAAACAACAGGCCCGGCTCGTGGCCGGAGTGGATCAAGATGTGCCTGATAAGATGCAGGGCGTGCACATGGCAAAGCTAGGCTTTGTCGCGCTCTGCCCGCGCAATTACATCTTCGATGAAGGTGCCGACTTTAATGGCAACGTCGCCAAGCTCAATGCCAAGCACCCCGACTGGTCCGGCATGTTGCGCATGCTCTTGGATGGCATGCGGGCCGTAGACGTTCTCCAATCACTGCCGCAGGTGGACGGGCAACGCATTGGTACGATTGGCCATTCACTGGGAGCGAAAGAGGCGCTCTACATGTCTGCTTTTGATGAACGCGTGACAGCCAGCGTCTCCAGCGAGGGCGGCGTGGGCATGAGCATGAGCAACTGGGAGGCAACCTGGTATCTGGGCCCGCAGGCTAAAGCCCCCGACTTTGCCCATGATCATCACGAACTGCTCGCCCTCATCGCTCCCCGCGCCCTGCTCCTGCTAGGCGGCAACAGTGCAGATACCGACGCCGATCAGGCCTATGTGAACGCCGCGTTGCCCGTCTTCAAGCTTTACAAGGCAGACGATCATCTTGCCTTCTTCAATCACCACCTGGGCCACGCCTATCCGCCTTTGGCCCGCGAGAAGGCCGAAGCGTTCTTGCTGCGTTTTTTGAAGAAATGAGCGTGAAGTGAGGGGGCGTCGGTGCCAAGTAAGAGCGTAGTACACATAGCATACTCGCACTCATTGCTCCGACTTCACACTTCGCCCATGCCCCCCCGCCTCTACTTCGATTCCCACATGCACACTCCGCTGTGCAAGCACGCCTATGGCGAACCCGAGGCCTATGCGAAGCATGGCTTGGAGATGGGGCTCAAAGGTATCATCGTCACCTGTCACAGCCCCATGCCGCGCGGATTCTGGCCGGGCGTACGCATGGGCATGGATGAGTTCGATGAGTATGTGAAGATCGTGAACCGCGCCACGGACTCATTCAAAGGGCAGCTTGAGGTCCGCCTCGGCATGTAGAGTGATTACTTCCCCGGCTTTGAAGACTGGATTGCCGAGCTGCATGAGAAGGCTCCTTTCCATTACTGCCTTGGGAGCGTTCACTGGCAGGGCTTGGACTACCGGAAACGCTTCGAAACAGGCGATGTGGATGAGTTTCGCAAGACTTACTTCAGACTGCTTGCCGACTCAGCAGAGACAGGACTGTTTGACAGTCTCGCGCACCCAGATTTGATCAAGAACTATCATCCGCAAGAATGGGATGTGGAGGCCATCCGCCCGGAGATTGAAGCCGCTCTGGACCGTATTGCCAAGACAAGCGTGGCCATGGAGCTCAACACCTCTGGCCTGATTAAAAGCTACGAGGAGATGAACCCCGGCCTTGCCATGCTGCGCATGATGCAGGAGCGAGGCATCCCTGTGGTAGTGGGCAGCGATTCGCACCGGCCTTCGCGCGTTGCCGAGCATTTTGTCGTGGCTTTAAAGACGCTGCAAACCGCAGGCTACGACAAAGTGAGCGTGTTTGAAAATCGCAAGCGCGGCGAACTGGCGATCAGCGATGTTCTCGCCAGTCTCGCTGCCAATGCGGTTCCGGACACGGCTGAATTGTAAAGGGTGTATTAATTTGTGCTGCCTGCCGCAACTTCATGCATTCAGCACGGTTTGATGCGCCGTTCCCAAAAGAATCTATACATCATGAAAACGACGATTCGAATTTGCACCCTTGCAATCGCCTGTACCACAGGCCTGAGTTTCGCCCAGAGCGGCGGCGGTGACCGGATGGCCGAGTACATCAAGAAGATCGACGCCAATGGCGACGGCAAGATCACCAAGGAAGAGTTCCTGGAGCATTCCAAGAAGGAAGCCGAAGAACGCTTTGGCAAAGTCGATGCCAACGGTGACGGCTTCGTTGATGAAGCCGAGATCAAGTCCGCAGCCGAGAAGATGCGCGATGGGGCTGGCCGTCGCGGTGAAGGCGGCGCACGCCGTGGTGAAGGTCCCGAAGGGCAGGCTGGCGGCTTCCGTCGTCCCCCCGGAGCCGAAGGCGGCAATCCCCCACCTCAAGGTGACAAACCTCAGGGTGATCGGCCGCAAGGTGACAGGCCTGAAGGCCGCCGCCCGGAAGGTGATCGTCCCGAAGGAAAACGGCCCGAAGGTGGCTCCCCAGAACGTCGTCGCCCGGAAGGCGGACAGGGCGGCCCTGGAGGCCCCGGCGGTGGCATGGGCAATCCCGATGAGATGTTCAAGAAGATGGACAAGAACAGTGATGGCTCCGTGGATGCCGCCGAGTACCGCGACTTCGCCACCCAGGAACTCGACAGCCGCTTCAAGCGCCTGGATGAGAACAGCGATGGCAAGGTGACGCTCGACGAAATGAAGAAAGTCACGGAACGTCTGCGTGAGTTCATGCGCCGCGGTGCTGGCGGCGCGCAGGGCGGTGAAGGCGGCATGCGCCGTCCCCCAGGCGGCGAAGGCGGTCAAGGTGGCCAGGGCGGCGGTTTCCGTCGTCCGCCAGGAGACGAGCCGCCTGCGCAGAAGAAGGATGGAGTGTAATACGCACCATCATACAAGGATATAGATGAAGACGGAGCGCCTCATGCGCTCCGTCTTTTTTATACCCGCTGGCCGGGCCTCACTTCCCGCTTGCCCACCCCCGCACTCCCTGGAAGTCTCCCGCATGTTTGTGTGGTCAAAACTTTCAGGAGCCCAATGGGCGGATGCGTGGGAAGAACGCTTTCAGGGGTCGCAGGATCTTACCGCCGTCATTACCCAGGTGCCGGGCCGCAAGACCATCCGCGTAGAGGCCTTCTGCGAGAAGGAAAAGAGCGCGCTGGCCATCCAGAAGAACTTTGGAGGCAGCGTGCGCAAGGTGAAGATGCAGAACTGGGCGGCCATGGCCCCTGAGCCGCCGGAGCCGTTCAAAGTGCGGGACAAGCTGGTCATCTGCGGCCTGCGCACGGCAACCGAGATCGCCAAGATCGCCAAACAATTTCCCGGCCGCGAAGTCATCGCTGTGCCTGCGGAACTCGCCTTTGGCACCGGCCATCATGCCACTACCGCCACGGTACTGCGCTTTCTGGTGGACCTTGCGGCGAAATGGAAACGCGAGGGCCGGAACTGGACGCTTTGCGACTTGGGCTGCGGCACCGGCATTCTCGGCATGGCAGGTGCCAAGCTCGGTGCGGCCAAAGTGTGGGGCTGCGATTTCGATCCCCAGGCCGTACGGGTGGCGAAGGAAAACATTCAGCGCAATCATGTGCCCAACTGCACTTTTGTGAAGGCCGATGTCCTGAAATGGCAGCCTCGCCAGCAATGGGACTGCGTGGCCGCCAACATCTTCTACGACATCCTTACCGATGCTTTCCCCACGATTGTCAGTGCTACAAAATCAGGTGGGGTGGTCATTGTCTCCGGTATTCTCAAGACCCAGGCCAAGGACTGCCTGGAGGCGGGACGCAAGGCTGGCGTTATGTTTGAAAAGGTCATCACCAAGGGCAAATGGGTTTCAGCCTTTGGCTACAAACCCTGATGCTCCTTTATGCTGAGTAAGCCGGAAAACAGTCGCTCGCTTCAGCGCTGTGCATTATGTTCTGTGATGCGTGGTTTGCTGAACCTGGCCATCTTCTGTCTCGTTTCCTGTAACAAGCCCATCCAAGCGGAAGACAACGAAACGGTGACATCGCCAATCGTCGCCGCCGACCACCACGTCGAGTTCCGGCTGGAAGCTCCCCTCGCCAAATCTGTAAAGCTGCGCGGCGTGCAGCGTCAGGTGGTCGAAATGAAGAAGGATGCCAAGGGCGTCTGGTTCGTGAGTGTCGGCCCTCTCCCGCCAGGCATCTATGGCTACAGTTTCATTGTGGATGGGGAGGCAATGCTGGACCCCTCAAATCCTGAGATAAAGCCGGAGCGCGATCCCGACGAAAGCGAACTAGAAGTCGTCACCAATCCACCTTTGCTCACCCAGTGGCAGGACATTCCCCATGGGACGGTGCATTTGCATGACTATTTTTCCAAGCCGCTCAAACGTCTGCGTCATCTGCGCGTGTACACCCCGCCCGGCTATGAGGCCGACCCCAGCGGCACTCGCTTTCCCGTGCTATATTTAATGCATGGAACTGGCGACACTGAAGCGACATGGACAGAGTTCGGTCGCGCACATTTCATTGAGGACAACCTTCTCGCTACCAGCAAAGCCTTGCCAGTGATCATCGTGATGACCGATGGCCATGCCGATCTCGCAGACGAGGAGGGCATCGGGCCGCGGAATTTGGAGAAAATGGAAAGTGATCTTCTTCAATCAGTGATCCCCCTCGTGGACAAGGTGTATCGCACTAAATCCGAGCCCAATCATCGCGCCATCTGCGGTCTGTCCATGGGAGGCTTTCAGTCCATGTTCACCGGCCTGCGCCATCTGGAGACCTTTGCCTGGGTTTGTGGCATGAGCGCCTATGTGCCCGATGTGGAAACAACCTGCGCCGCCGCCTTGAACGATCCGGCCACCAATAGCCGCTTGAAGCTCTTCTGGCACCGCATGGGCAAGGATGACTTTCTTCTGCCCAAGCAAAAGGTGTTCGAGGCCGCTCTGGAAAAGCACGGCCTGAAGCGTGAGTTTTCCATTACCCCGGGGGATCATAGCTGGCCCGTGTGGCGCGGCTACCTGGGCGAGCTTCTACCGGTGCTTTTCAGGTTCTAACGCATCCTTCATCCCTCCCTATGGCAATGTACACTGTTCGCCCCGGCGACTTTCCCATCAAGATCGCCCGTGAATTTGGCATCAGCTTCGATGAGTTTAGCGATCTGAATCCCGGTTTGTGCAGCGGCACTCAATGTCGCACTCTGTTTCCAGGTGACAAAGTAGCGGTGCCGGGTTTCGATGACGGGCTGACTCAGCATGATTGCGAAGAAGCATTGGAACCGCCTCGATCCTCGCCCGCTTGGATGGCCCTAGCGAATAGTGAAATCGGCGTTCACGAGTCCAGCAGCGGCAATAACGCCCGTATTTTGCAGTACCTTGCCAGCGTGGGATTGAGCGGTCCTGATGAAACTTCCTGGTGCGCCGCCTTCGTCAATTGGTGTCTGCGCAACTCCGGCTCCCCCAGCGCCAACACGGGACATGCAGCTTCCTGGGCTCGGTGGGGCCGGTCGGTTTCGCCGGTTTATGGAGCGATCACGGTGCTGAAACCACTGGCAGCGGGTGCTTCCGGTCACGTGGGATTCCTTCACGCCATCGTCGGCGATCAGATCTGGCTGCTCAGCGGCAATTCAGACAACCAAGTCCGCCTATCTCCCTATAAAGGGGACAAACTGATTGATTCAGCACCCTTCCGCTGGCCGGTTTAAAGGGCTGTTCTTCTAAACAGGAAGAGCCGCAATCCCTAAAGACTTGTCCAATTCTATTCACGCGAAATAATTGTAATGAGTGTAATATTGCTATCGGGGCTATGGTAAGCTATTAAAAGCGCCCCATTATCGTGGCACCAGAGCAGCAATATCTTTCCCAATGCCCCTCATGCGCGGCAACAATCGACGTGACGGTTTTCGAACCGTTCACCAAGATCACTTGTCCCTCGTGCCATGAATCGGTGCGGGTGAGACGGAAGTTTAACCACTTCGTTATCATCAAGCAAATCGGCGAAGGCGGCATGAGCCGAGTGTTTGAAGCCGAAGACGAAACGCTGGGGCGGCGGGTAGCGTTGAAAATTCTCAACCGCACCTACAGCCGCGATGCGGTGCGCATGGCGCAATTCCAGAACGAGGCGCTCATCACCGCCCGCGTCACGCATCCGAACGTGATCAAGCTCTACTCCGTGGGCCACGACCAGGGCTATTTTTACATCGCAATGGAGCTGGTTACAGGCGGCAGCCTGGAGCAGCGCATCAAGCGCGACGGCACGGTGAAGGAGAAGGACGCCTTGCGCATTGGCAGGCAGGTGGCCGACGGCCTACGCGCCGCCTATCGCATGGGTCTGCAACATCGAGACGTGAAGCCGGCCAATATCCTGTTCACCGATGACGGTACCGCCAAGGTGGTCGATTTTGGTCTGGCTCTGTTTGTTGAGCACCAAGACCAGGATCAAGAGATCTGGGCGACGCCTTTTTATGTGTCGCCGGAAAAGGTCATTGAGAATCGCGAAGACTTCCGCGGTGACCTCTTCAGCCTGGGTGCCACACTTTATCACGCGCTCACCGGCAAGCCGCCGCACAAGGCGAACACGAATTCCCTGCACGAACTGCGCATGATCAAGTGCCGGCGCGTGGCGCTGGAGGATACCGGCATGCCGTTCTCCCCGCGCACCATCCACATTGTGGACAAACTGCTCGCCTTCAAGGCTGAGGACCGGCCGGAGAGTTACGACATCGCTGTTGATGAACTGCGCCTTGCCGAAGGGCTCACTGACCGCTCCTTCATGCCCGGTGCCTCGCGCCGCCGGAAGCTCGCTATCTTCGGCACCGGAGCACTGGTTGGCGCTTTTGCTATTGGCATGGCCGTGCGCAATATCGGCACCAAACCCAAGGCTTCGTTTAACACCACGCCTATCGTGCAGGAATCGCTCGAAGGCGATGGTGTCACCTTGAGCACTGGACAACGCACCATCGCCGACCGCTTCCTCACCGCGCGCCGCACCTTGCTCAACGGTGAATTCAAAAAAGCCGAACGCGAATTTGATGGCATCATCAAAGAAGGAGCCCGCCAGCCAACTCTGAACCGTGCGCGCTTCAATGCGGCCCTCTGCGCCATGATCGGAGGTCAGCGCAAGCATGCCGAAGAGCTGTTTGGTGCCATGGTGACCGATGCTAACGGCAGCGATGATCCGGTGATGGGCTTCTTTAGGGCGCTAGGCACTGCGATGTCCAAAGATCTCGGCCTTGCCCTAAAGACAGCCGATCTGAGTTACGACCGCTCGAAAGAAGACTCGATGGGCTATCTCGCTCACGGCCTTGCTCAATGGCAGTTTGGCGACCCAGACCAAGGGGCGCAGGCCTTACAGAGGTTTCTCGAAAGCCAGCAGCAGGATCGTACACTGGATTGGATTGCGCAATACCGCTCCCTTATTGGTCCCTACGCCGAAGATTTGAAGCTGGTCCGCACTTTGCAGAAGCCAGACAAGGACCTCTCTCCTGCCGATTCTAACGCTCTCCTCGCTGAGACAGAGCAAGCCCGCAAGCAGCTCAAAACTCATGGCCGTTTGCAAGAGGAACTCGACCGGCGCATCGCCCGTCTTTCGCGCATCAGTGGCCGTGGCCAGACCACCGAGCTGCGCCAGAAGATGAAGGAGCAGCTCGATCACAAGAAGCGCGAGCTTGATCAATTCGGCGAGCTAACCAAGACCGTGCCCACGCTCGTGCGCGGCTATGATTTCAGTCCCGCAATCCGCATTCTCAAGGAGATGCAGTTCGAGTCCCCAGAAGTGCAGAGCGCCATGGACGGCAAGCTCTACCTATATCAAGGCGCCGCGGAGTTCATGACCCAGCTTTTCAAGGATATTGCAGCCAATGGGTGGCAGGGCAGCATCGAACGCCGCGAGGCGTCGCCCATTTCCGGCTGGGTCACGGCTGCCACCCTTCAAGACCTCACCATCAGCCTCAACCGCACCAGCAGCAATGCGGCAAGGATTCCTTTGGAACAGGTGGAACCTGACATGCTGATCAAGATGGCGCAGACGTTCTGCTCCACCATCAGCGACACGCCGGACTATCAGCACCGCCAGGAGCTCATCGCCATCTTCGCGCGCATGCAAGGCCTCACCGATGTGGCCAGTACCGTCGCCACCCAGTTGATGGATGAGTCTCGTCCTTTCCGGCAGCGCTGGATGAAGGTGATGTAGGCGGCAAGGCAAGAGCCCCCTGCCCTGGTGCGTACTTCGTCCATGCGATTCCTTCTCCCACTCTTACTGGTGCTCACGTTCAGCACGGCGCAAGCTTTTGAAATCGCCACTTTCTCCGTCGATGTCACCCCGCCGGTGGGCCACGCCTGCATGGGCGGCGGCATTTTGCCAGTGCGCTCCGTGAAGGAGCCTTTGCAGGCACGCGGCTTCGTTTTGTTCGGCGCAGAGAAGCCCTTCGTCGTCGTGTCCTTCGACTGGTGCGAGATCCGCGGAGTAGCTTATGACGACTGGCGCGCAGCGCTAGCAGAGGTCGTTGGTTCCGAGCCGGAGAGAATCATCATTTCCAGCACGCATGTGCATGATGCACCTGTGATGGACCCGGAGGCCGAGTACCTGCTGCGTGATGCTGAACGTAGCGGTGCATGGAAAGACCTCGAACCCGTCCATGCCAAGGAGAAGATTCAAATTGCCTCCGTTTGCTGGCCGGACTTCAACCGACTGTGCATCCAGCGTGCCAAGCTTGCCCTGAATCACGCTCTAACAACCAGGCGCACCATCACGCACTTCGGCACCGGCAGGGCCAAGGTGGACGGCATTGCCAGCAACCGCCGCTTCATCAAGCCCGACGGCACCATAAGCTATGGCCGCATGAGCCGCTGTACCGATCCTGTCGCAAAGGCGGCTGATGACGGCGACATTGATCCCTGGCTGCGCACGCTGAGCTTCTGGGATGGCGACCAAATGGTCTGCACCCTGCACAGCTACGCCACACATCCCATGAGCAGCTATGGCAACGGGGAAGTTAGCATCGACTTCGTGGGCCTCGCTCGCGAGCAGCTGCAGAAGGAAATGCCCGGCACCTTCCACATCTATGCCTCCGGTTGCGCTGGCAACGTAACCGCCGGCAAGTACAACGATGGATCGCCCAAGGCGCGCGAGGACCTCACCCGCAAGCTCCACACCGCCATGGTTGCCGCCGTTGCCGCCACTCAGAAGCAGGAGATCAAGACGATGGCCTTCCGGCTCGCTAAGATCCCGCTGGGCGCGCGCAACACCATCGGCTTTACCGAGGACGAATTGCGATACCGTCTCACACATGAAGTCCGCGCCTACGGTCGTGCAGAGCCCGCGATGGGCCTTTCCTGGTACCAGCGCGTCAAGTCAGGGCACCAGGTAGACCTGCCTCTCATCGACTTTGGCAGCGCCCAGCTCATGCTCCTGCCCGCCGAGTCGTATGTGGAGTACCAACTTTTCTCGCAATCGCTGAAGCCGGATAGCTTCGTGATGGTGATGGGCTACGGTGAATGCGGCCCCGGCTACATTCCCATTGAACGCGCCTGGATGGAACACGACAGCAACCTCCGCGACTGGACCTGGGTGGGCCCCGACTCCCAGCCCATCATGGAAAAAGCCATTCGCGAGGTATTAAAATAGTCTTCCAGACATGACCCCACACGCAGTCCGCCGTCGTTTTCGCCTCTTCATGGCCTTGTTCATCACCGGGCTGATTTTCAGCGGTGCCACCGCCTTTCCCTTGCTCGTGGAAATGAAGCTGCTAGCCCGCATGCTAGGCGCGCCCGATGCCACCTCAGCGATAGGCCATTCGGGCCTTACCTTCTGGATTCTAACAGTCCGCTTCGGGCTGGAGGACATGTACCAACACTACCCCTGGATCGCTTATGGCACGGACTGGCTGGCGTTTGGCCACATCGTCATCTCCTTGTTCTTCGTTGGGGCTTTCATCCGCCCCGAAGAGAGCCGCACCACGATTCAAGTCGGCATCGCGGCCTGCCTCCTCATCGTGCCGCTCGCCCTCATTTGCGGTTCCATTCGAGGCATCCCGTTTTACTGGCAACTCATCGATTGCTCATTCGGGCTGTTCGGTATTCTGCCGCTGCTGTACTGCCTGCGACTGCAACGATTGATTCGACCTTCCATCCCATGAACAAATTTCTTCTCACCGCCGCCGCCCTTCTGCCACTAGCCGCCGCCTATGGCTGGGGTGAACCCCACATGGCCATCACCAAGGCGGCACTTGCCGTGCTGCCCGCTGCGCAACAAGAACTGCTGGGCTCCGAACTCGAGCCGCTGGGCAGCAATTTTTGTCTGATTCCCGACCATGTCTACACGGACAAGGAGAATCGGAAGTACGCCATGATGGACAGCCTGCCAGGAGAGATCTATGTGAAAAAACTCCACCTGCCCCTTCAGCAGCCGGAGAACCTCGAAACCTTCCAGTACTTCATGGGCAAGGCGGTCGAATCGGTCAAAGCGGGGAAAATCGACGACGCGGCGCGTTACATGGGCACCATCTGCCACACCATTGAAGACTATGGCAGCCCGGCGCACACCGTCCCCGGCGACAACATGTTCAACTTGTTGCAGCAATTCATGCCGCCCACCGAGGCGATGAAGGACCAGTTGCTGCACGGCCCCATCGAAAACGGCGATTTCAGCGTGGATATCAAAGGCTATCAGCCCAAACTGCTTGGCGTGACCGTAGAGGAGGCGGCCTGGAGGCTATTGCACCGCGTGCATGACGAGATCATCAATGCCCGCAGCACCACCATTCCGATCATC
>JAQGPI010000405.1 GCA_028293175.1 Verrucomicrobiaceae bacterium
CTACCCTGCGCGACGGCACCCAGGGCACCGGCATCTCCTTCAGTACCCTTGATAAGATCCGCGTGGCCGAGCGGCTCGATCAATTCGGTGTCCACTACATCGAAGGTGGCTGGCCCGGTTCCAATCCCAAGGATGCCGCCTTCTTCCAGGAAGCCGCGAAACGCACCTGGAAGACCGCCAAAATCACCGCTTTCGGCATGACGCGGCGTGGCAAGATGAAGGTCGAAGAAGATCCACAAGTGCAGATGCTTTTGGACGCCCAGACGCCAGTTGTCACCATTGTAGGCAAAACGTGGCCATTACATGTCACGGAAGTCTTTCAGGTCTCGCTTGAAGAAAACCTCGCCATGATCGCGGATACGGTGGCGTATTTGAAGAGCCATGGCCGCGAGGTGCTGTACGATGCGGAACACTTTTTCGACAGCTTCCGCGAAGACCCCGACTATTCGCTCAAAACTGTAAAGGCGGCGAACGATGCGGGTGCTGATTTAGTCGTACTGTGTGAAACAAACGGTGGAGCACTGCCCGAATGGGTGGAGGAGGTCACCCGCAAAGTGATCGCCTATCTGGGCAAGCCCGTGGGCATCCATACGCACAATGATGGCGGCGTGGGCGTGGCTAATGCATTGGCCGCAGTACGCGCTGGAGCCAATCAGGTCCAAGGCACTATCAATGGCTACGGCGAGCGCGTGGGAAACTGCAATCTCATCACCGTGATGCCCAATTTACAGATCAAAATGGGCATCGATCTCGGCATCGATCTCACCAAGCTGCGCGATCTGGCTCATTTCGTCGATGAGTTGGCGAACGTGCAGCACGATATCCGGGCCCCGTATGTTGGCGTCGCCGCCTTCACTCATAAAGGAGGCCTGCACGTGCATGCGGTGCAAAAGCTCGCACGTACCTATGAGCACGTGGACCCTTCACTCGTTGGCAACGAGCGAATCATCTCCATCAGCGACATGAGCGGCCAGTCTAATGTGCTCGTTCGTGCTGAAGCACTCGGCTTCAAGTTCGCCAAGGGTGCTCCGGAAGTGCAAGCCATCCTTGCCGAAGTGAAACGCATGGAGAGCGAAGGCTACGAATTCGAAGCCGCCGAAGCCTCATTCGAAATGCTCATCCGCAAGCACCTCAAACAGTACACGCAGTCCTTCGAGCTCATCGAGTACCACAGCGCGCATCGTCGCCGCGGCGGCCCGCAGGGGTTTGAGACCTGCGAAGCCACCATTAAGCTCAGGGTGGATGGCGAACTCGCCTACACCGTGGATGAAGGCGACGGGCCGGTGAACGCGCTCGACAACGCCTTGCGCAAGGCCCTTACCCCGCATTTCCCTAGCATCGCAGGCATGTCTCTGGCCGACTATAAGGTGCGCATCATCGACAGCGGCACCGGCACTGCGGCGAAGACCCGCGTACTGGTCGTTAGCACCGATGGCGTCAAGACCTGGGGCACCGTCGGTGTCAGCACCAATATCATTGATGCAAGCTGGGAGGCGCTAGTAGACAGCATTGACTATTTCCTGCTTCAGAACACCGGCAAGTAGCGCCCTCGAAAAGACTCGCTCCGTGGCTTGCGGACATCCCCTCCCCTGGTTCACAATGGTGAAATGATGCGCCAGTTATTGCTCGCTCTTGTTCTAGCTCTTCCGCTTCTCGCGGAGGAGCTGGCGAACGTCGTCACGCAAACACAGGTGATGGTGCCCATGCGGGACGGGGTGAAACTGGCCACCGATCTCTACTTGCCAGCCAAGGGCGGAGTGACAACGGAGGGCAAGTTCCCCACTATCCTCACCCGCACGCCATATGGAAAAGGCGGTTCCAAAAGCCAGGGAAGGTACTTCGCGGCGCACGGCTATGTTTATATAGCTCAGGACACGCGGGGTCGTTTTGACAGCGAGGGCGTGTGGCACATGATGACCGATGACGGCCGCGACGGGGTGGACATTGCCGCTTGGATCGGCAAGCAACCCTGGAGCGATGGCAAGATAGGCATGATCGGCACCTCCTATGTGGGCGGCACCCAGCATGCCATGGCCATGGAAGGCGCTCCTGAGCTTGCCACCGTGATCCCCGTGGATGCTGTGTCCAACCCCGGCCATCAGTCCATGCGCAACGCTGGCGCGTTCGAGATGCGGTTCTGGAACTGGATCATGCTCAATGCTGGCAAAGGCAGCCGGGCTGCACGCGACCCGGCGACGGCGGCAATGCTAAAGGACATGGCGGACCATCGGCTGGAATACTTGCAGCAACTGCCCCTGCGGCCCGGAACCACGCCGCTAAAGTTTGCCCCTGAGTACGAGGATTGGCTAGTGCAAGGCATGCGTCATGGTGCCAATGACGCCTTCTGGCAGCAAAACGACATCATTCACCACGTCGACAAGTACAAGGATATTCCCGTGTACCTCGTAGGCGGCTGGTATGACTCCTGGGCCGGCAACACAACCACTAACTTTTGCCTGCTCACCAGAGCTCTGAAAAGCCCCGTATATCTCATCATGGGCCCCTGGATTCACGGCTCGCAGACCAAGAGCAGCCATGGACAGGTGGATTTCGGCTCCGATGCGGCTATCAGTGATGAACTCGGCTGGCGGCTCCAATGGTACGACCACTGGCTCAAGGGCACTGACACCAGCGTGGGTAAGGCGGCTCCGT
>JAQGPI010000424.1 GCA_028293175.1 Verrucomicrobiaceae bacterium
GCTTCTTCGAGCGTCACCAGGACAAAATTTTATACGGTTCGGACTGTGCGGATCATCTCGGGCGCGGTGAAGGCTGCCAAGGTGCAGGTACGATTGCAGCCATCCGCAAGCTGGCCCCAAGCAAGGCGGTGGAACGAAAGATCTTGTTTGAGAATGCGAAGCGAGTTCTGCGCCTTGCGGTTTAGGCAGCCGCTACCGTTCTCGCACCAGCACATCCATCTGTTGCAACTTGCCATCCAACCGCTCAATATAAGGTTGCCCACTACCATTTATGCCCGCGGGGATTGCTGCGTGATGGCACAGCCACTGGCGTGCACGATGTCGCCACCGCTGGCCGCACGCTCCCCGCCCGGGCCCTACGCAACAACGGCAACACTGCTGCCAGTGGGTCCGACCCTGAGCACCACCTGCCCCCTGGGACGCTACAACGAGGACTCAGCGTGTCTGGGCGATCTGATAAAGAGCGGCAGCACCAAATACGCCCAGGCCACCGACTTCAACGTCAATGTACAATGTACGCTACTGTGTGACACCGAGTTCCCCGAAGGCACCTGGGCTTACTTCGCCAACATCACCAGCGCCGGGCTTCCCAGTTCCCGTACATGATCAACCGCTGGTTCTACGGTACCCCCGCGGGCGGAGCCATCACGTTGGTGACGGAGACAGTGACCAATCATTTCACTGGCGGCCCCGGCCTTCTGAAACACTGAAGCTAGACTCCGTGGACAAAAGTTCGGGCGCGGTTTCGCTCGCCTGAGCAGCGTGAAGGCGGGACATACAAGGTGGAGCAGGCCCCCCGACCATCACCGCTACTTCGTTCTCCCGCGACAGCACCAGCGGTGTGGTGACGGCGACCTTTGCCATCCCCGCAGGCGCTGCGACGGGCTCCTAAACCGTGAATGCGTCTTCGGACCGAACACTTGGTCGCTGACTAATGGGTTCACGGTGAATTGAAGACGGAAGGAAAGGCAGTTTGAGCAAATAACCAGTCCCACCGGTCAAACGAGGCCCGTGGGACGTTTTGCCTTGCCCGGGGGCAGGCTAACGCCCCCCGTAAGATGTCTTAATTCTCCTTGCTTCTCTCCCCCCTTCCCGCCGAAAGTTTGCTACATTCAAATGTCATCCTCCAACTCGCCCCTGCCCCAAGACGATGTCGCCGCGATTGACGCGCTGCGCGATGTGTACGCCAATCTGTCCCAGGAGCTGGGAAAGATCATCGTCGGCCAGAACGAGGTCATCGAGCAACTCTGCATCTGCCTCTTCGCGCGGGGGCATGCACTGCTGATGGGCGTACCAGGCCTCGCTAAGACATTGCTCGTGAGTCGTTTAGCGGAGACCATGAGCCTCAGTTTCAGCCGCATCCAGTTCACGCCAGACTTGATGCCCATGGACATCACGGGCACCGACATCCTGCAAGAACTGCCGGGTGGCAAGCGCGCCTTCGAATTCGCCAAGGGCCCGGTATTTGCCAATATCGTGCTGGCGGATGAAATCAACCGCGCTCCGGCCAAGACCCAGGCGGCCATGCTTGAGGCCATGCAAGAACACAAGGTGACCGTCGCGGGCCGCACCTACACGCTCGACCAGCCGTTCTTCGTGCTCGCCACGCAGAATCCCATCGAGCAGGAAGGCACCTATCCGCTGCCGGAAGCCCAGCTCGACCGTTTCATGTTCATGATCGGGGTGGACTATCCTTCCCGTGATGAGGAGCTGATGATTGCCAAAACCACCACCGGCGTGGCCCTGCCACGGCTGGGGCATGTGCTGGACGGCGAGAGGGTGATCGCCTTCCAGGATCTCGTGCGCCGGGTGCCAGTGCCGGATCATATTTATGAATTCATCGTGGACTTGGTGCGCCGCACCCGTCCGAACGGCACCGATGCTCCTGGATGGCTCAAGCCCCTGGTCGGCTGGGGCGCAGGCCCGCGTGCCGTGCAGTATCTTGTCCTGGGCGCCAAAGCACGCGCCGCCCTGAATGGCAGCTACATGGTGCGGAAAGAGGACGTCGAGGCTGTTGTAGAAAGCGTGCTACGGCACCGCGTGATGACCACCTTCACGGCTGAAAGTGAAGGCATTGATTCCAAGCAGGTAGTGAAGAGACTGGTGACTGAGCTTTCGAAGGAAAAGTAGGCCCATCCGAAGCTGCGCGCCGTCTACGTCCTGCCCTATTTGCGTTCATTCCGGATCCATTTGCGGTTAACTTCCTCCGTCTTCCCGTCATGCCTGATTTCCCCGAAACCTCAGACAACTTTCCGCACAAGGATTTGTGCTATGAAGTCGTGGGCTGCGCTTTTGGAGTCCTTGGAGCGCTCGGCCATGGCTTCCACGAAAAGCCTTATGAAAACGCCATGGCAGTGGAGTTTCGCGAAAAAGGCTGGAATTTCCGTCAACAACCCGTCTATCCGCTGTACCACCATGGCACCTTGGTTGGAGAGTATGTGCCCGATTTTGTGGTGGAGGATGCCATAATCGTGGATGTCAGAGTCGTGGAGACCATTGGCACTGGGGACGTGGGCCAGATGTTGAACTACCTGAAAGTTACCAACCTGTCGCTAGGCCTGCTGTTTAACTTCCAGCATTCACAACTTGAATGGCGGCGCGTAATCCCGTCCGACGTCAGAAATCGCAAAGTAAGCACGACCCACAGCACGATTTGAATTTTCACCGCCAAGGGAATCGGAATAGCACAGCGTTTCATGACCAACCACGACCGCACTTTCCTCGATCCCGCCGTCCTTTCGCGGCTCATGGCGCTGCCGTTGTATGCACGGCAGGCGATGATTGGCGGCGTGTCAGGCAAGCACCGCAGTCCTGTGCGCGGCTCCTCTCTCGAATTTGCGCAGTACCGAAAGTACGTGCCGGGCGATGATACGCGCCGTCTGGACTGGCGCACCTGGGGTCGCTCGGACCGCTTTTATATCAAGGAGTTTGAGGCCGATACCAACCTGCGCCTCTGCCTTATTGTGGATGCCAGCGGCTCGATGGCCTTTGGCAAAGAAGGCCACACACGCATGGACTACGCGCGCCGCATCGCAGGTACGCTGTCCTATGTCGCCGCTCAGGAGGGCGACGCCGTGGGGCTCTGGTCCATGAACGCCGCGCAACAGAAAGAGATTCCTTCCAAGCGGGGAGCCTCACATCTCGGCATGGTGCTCGATGCCCTAGGCGAATTGCAGCCTTCCGGTCAGACCCGCATTGTCGAGTCGCTGCACGAGGCAGCCGAGCGTATCTCGCAGCGGGCGCTGGTCATTGTCGTGTCGGACTTATTCGTTCTGCCTGCTGATTTAAAGCCCGCCATGCAGCACCTACGTTTTCGCAAACACGACGTAGCTGTGTTCCATCTGCTCGACCAGCAGGAGATCGACTTCGATTTCGACCGCCCCGCGCGTTTCGTCGACCTGGAAGGCGGCGAGGCCGTGCTAGCCGATCCCAGCGACATCGCCCGTCAGTACCGGGATGCTGTGCGACAGTATCTCACAGATATGGACGACCTCGTCCGCACCACCGGCATCGACTACCACCGTGTGAAGATGCATGAACCGTATGCCGATGTGCTGGCGAAGTTTCTGCTCAGCCGCACGCCGAAGAAGGGGGGGCGGTAGATCATGCTGGCAGAAGTGCTCACGGAGGACGCCAGCGCCCGGACCGGCTTGGTCAAATTCGCCAAGGTCATAGAGGTCATTTGGGCTTGCTTGCTGCTCGCTCACGGCCTGTGGCTCACCACTCAGGGGCCGGACACTGGGATGTTCATCGGTGGCACTTTTGATGGCTGGGTGAAAATCATTGGTGTGGCAGCCTGCCTTCTGATCATTTGGAAAAGATGGCATTCGACGCGTTTCAACACCTGCGAATTGATGCTGGTGACGTTCGCTTCACAACTGACCCGCGAGGGGTTCGCCTACGCGAGCACCGATCCGAGTCGTCACGGCGGCTGGCCAGGCGCAACAATTGGGGTAACGGTAGTGGCGTTGGTTGGCGTTGTGTTGAACGCAATGCCACGCATTGAAAAGAAGGGAGGGCCTAGCTCGTGCTAAATAACGCTCTTGAGCGGGAGAATGCAGGGAATGTGGTCATCACACGTCCGGGAATTTCAACAGCGAGCGTCTCAAATGACATGTATCAGACGGGAACTGCTCAGCCCCCTTCCTGCTGGTGGAATATGCGACGGTTTCACTACAATGTCGGGCTCGTCATTGCGGGTGTGCTGGCGTTTGCCGCCTATGTGATTGTCGGCTGGTCTTTTCCTCCAGATGACGAATTTGAAATCACCGTGTTCGACACTTTTTTTCAAGGGATCGGATACGTTTTCATGATGTTGCTGGCCAATGTGTGCTTTTTCCTTGGTCCTGTGAGTGAAAGGTATTTCAAACCTGTGGATGTAGCGTCCTATCGGCGACGGAACTACGCCCGCGGCTTTTGGTTCTCGGTCCTCTTGCCCTTTAGCATACCGGCACTCCTGATCGTTAAATGCGTTGTGGACCGGTAAACACCCATGAGTTTCCTCGCACCCTATCTTCTCTTTGCCCTGCCCCTCGCGGCTTTGCCGGTGATCATTCATTTGATCCACCTGTATCGCCGTCGCACGGTGCAGTGGGCGGCGATGATGTTCCTGCTGATGGCGCAGCAGATGAGCCGGGGCTACTCGCGCCTGCGCCAGATGCTGATCCTCGCGCTACGCGTTTTGGCGGTGCTGGGCCTAATTTTGCTGGTGGCACGTCCCTTGGCTGGCGGCTGGCTCGGGCTCACTGGCGGCGCGCCGGACACCGTATTAGTGCTGCTGGACCGCAGCCCGAGCATGGAGCAGCAGAATTTGGCGACGGGTGAATCGAAGCGTTCTTCCGCGCTGAAGAAGATGTCGCAGGGCATCACGGACCTCTTTGGCAGCCGCACGAAGGTGGTCCTCATCGACAGCGCAACCGTCGATCCAACGCCCATCGAAAATCCCAAGGCCCTGCTCGATATTCCAGCCACAGCGGGCACTGATACGACGGCGGATCTGCCCGCGATGATGCAGGCGGCACTGGATTACATCACCGTGAACCAGCTTGGCCGCACCGATGTGTGGATCGCCAGTGACTTGCGCCAGCCGGATTGGAATGCTGGCAGCGGCCGCTGGGAAGCCTTGCGTGCAGGCTTTGCAAAACTGGAGGCGGTGCGCTTTCATCTGATCGCCTTCCCACAGGCAGCGGAGGACAATCTCG
>JAQGPI010000366.1 GCA_028293175.1 Verrucomicrobiaceae bacterium
AACTCGAGCGGCAGCGCCATGGCCACTGACACCAGCTCGATCAAAGCCAGTGTCCATTCCCAGACCGTGGGAAGATAATGCTGAAAAAATGACATGGGAGGCAACCTGTCGGGACTGACAGGATAGGGTAAAATGAGGGTAGGCGAAATCAGAATGAGCGACGAAATCCCGTCTACGACTTTACCTTCGCTGGTTGCGCCGTGCGGCCCCCGTGCTAACCTCAATCCCACATGCTTTCTTGGTTCCGTCATTCCCGTACGCTCTGGCTCATGATGTTGAGCCTGGGCCTGCTGCCGCTCGCGTCCTGCGACCGCGTCAAAACCAAGGTCAAGACGGTTCTCAAGGAACTCAAAAATCCTGAGCCAACGCCTACGACAGCGGAAGAGGACGCGATGAACAGGACCTTGGATGATCCGAAGGTCTTCGATCCCAATGCTCCTCGTCCCAAAGCGGTGGCGCTGGAGGACGAAGCACCGGAAGCACCAGCGGCACCGGAGGTCAACAAGTCGGCTTCGGTTTCTATTTTGGGCTATCACGACTTCCGCGATCACGGCGGCACCCCGATGATGATTGCTGAACCGAAGTTTCGTCAGCAAATGGAAGCGGTTCGCGACTCGAAAATCCCGGTGATTCCGCTCAGCGATGTGCTGGCCTGGAAGCGGGGTGAAAAGAACATCCCGGAGGAGGCAATTTGCATTACCATGGATGACGGATATGTGGGTGTATACCAATACGCTTACCCCATCCTGAAGGAGATGGGCTTCCCTTTCACCGTCTATTTGTACAAGAACTACGTGAACATTGGTGGGCGCTCGATGAAGTGGGAGCAGATCAAGGAAATGATGGAGCACGGCTGCGAAGTGGCCAGCCATACGGTCTCTCACTCGGCTCTGACGAAGAAAGGCACGAGGACGGACGCGGAGTACGAATCGTGGCTGCTGGGCGAACTGAAGGAGAGCAAGGAATTCCTGGAGCAACACATCGGCAAGCCTTGCCTGAGCGTGGCCTACCCGTACGGCAGCTACAGCGATACGATCATGGAACTGGGCCAGCAAGTGGGCTACGAGGCCGGGGTCACGGTGGCGAATACCAAGGTGGCATGGGACACGCCGAATGCGAAGCTGGGCAGGTATATCATTCACGGCGAGCAGGATGGGAATTTCCGCCTCGCCACTAGTTTCCACAGCCGCGGAGAGCTTGGCAGCGCCAAGTCCCTGGCCATCGAAGCCAAAGATGAAAAGGGCGAGCAGTTAGTGCAACTGAGCCCGGCGCCTAATTCCACCATTACGGAGCGTCGCCCGGTGATCGAGGCGAATTTGATCCGCCTTGGCAGCATCGTACCCGAGAGTCTGCGCCTGCGAATCGGCGGCTATGGCATGGTGCCGGCCGAATTTGACCCTAAGACCTTTGTGTTGCGCTACAAGTTGCCGAGCAAACTGAGGCGGGAAGATTGCAACGTGACTCTCATGTTCAAACGCAGCACCGAGGCTGAGGAGGAGATGGTGACGTGGAAATTCAAGGTGGATCTCACAGCAGCGTACTTGCCAGCCGTGGCGGAAGCGAAGAAGGAAGCCGAGACCCCCGAACCGGCCCAATCCAAGTGAATCCGACTCGATCAAACCAGTTTTATCCGCCGCGCGACGATCATTGACGATCCATTAGTATCTCCACAATTTCCACACTTCAGTAGACTAGATCCGTTCTCATGTTCTCAGCACTCACCGAGCGTCTCGAAGACGCCTTCAAGAAACTGCGCGGCCTGGGCCGCATTAGCGAGTCCAACATTGCCGATGCCATGCGCGACATTCGCATGGCCTTGCTGGAGGCGGATGTGGAGTTCAACATCGCCCGCGATCTGGTTGAGACCGTCAGGATAGCGGCGCTGGGCGAGGAAGTGCTGCGCACCGTGCAGCCGGGGCAGCAGATCGTTAAGATCTTCCACGATGAACTGGTCAAGCTGCTGGGTAGCGAAGCCACCGGACTGAACCTGGAGCCGCCTGCACGCATCCTGGTGGTGGGTCTGAATGGCGCTGGTAAAACGACGACTTGCGGCAAGCTGGCCAACTGGCTCAAAAAGCAGGGCAAGAAGCCGGTGCTTGTAGCACTGGATTTGTACCGTCCGGCGGCGGTAAAGCAGCTCGCTGTTCTTGGCCAGTCCTTGGGCGTGCCGGTTTATGAGCCTGAAGCGGGGATGAGCGATCCGGTGAAGGCTGCGGAGCAGGGCCTGAAATGGGTGGGCCAGCAAGGGCCTGATGTGGTGGCGATTTTCGATACGGCCGGCCGTCAGGAAGTGGACGAAGCGCTCATCGGCGAGCTCAAAAAGGTGCGCGCCGTGGTACAGCCGGGCGAGACGCTACTGGTGGCGGATGCGGCCACCGGACAGCAAGCCGTGGCGGTGGCGGATACCTTCCACAAGGCCATTGGCGTAACGGGTCTGATCATGACCAAGCTGGACGGCGATGCGCGCGGTGGCGCGGTGGTTTCCATGCGTCAGGTCACGGGATGTCCGGTGAAGTTCATGGGCGTCGGCGAGAAGGTAGACCAGCTTGAGGTCTTCTATCCCGACCGCATGGCCCAGCGAATCCTCGGCATGGGCGATGTGGTGTCGCTCGTGGAAAAGGCCGCCGAAGAGATCGACGAGAAGAGGCCGAGCGCATGGCCAAGCGCTTCGAAAGCGCTGAATTCGACTTCAACGACTACCTGGGCCAGATGAAGATGCTCAAGCGCCTGGGGCCGCTTCAAGGAATCCTGGGAATGCTGCCCGGAATGGGCAAGCTGAAGGATGTGATCGGCGGCGCCGATGCTGAGAACCGGATGAAGCACATGGAGGCCATCGTGCTGTCCATGACGCCGAAGGAACGCAAGGCCCCGGCCATCATCAACAGCAGCCGTCGCAAGCGCATCGCTGGCGGCTGCGGCCGCCCGGTGGTGGAGATCAACCAGTTGTTGCAGCAGTTCGACATGATGCGCCAGCTCATGAAGAACAAGGGCATGATGGGCCAGCTCATGAGCGGCATGATGGGCGGCGGCGGTGGCATGCCCGGCATGCCTCCCGGTGGCTTGGGCGGACTCGGTGGCATGATGGGTGGCGG
Organism: Verrucomicrobiaceae bacterium; assembly: GCA_028293175.1. Taxonomy (GTDB): domain Bacteria; phylum Verrucomicrobiota; class Verrucomicrobiia; order Verrucomicrobiales; family Verrucomicrobiaceae; genus CAINXC01. The sequence goes on from JAQGPI010000366.1 coordinate 3,093, forward strand.
TGGCAAGGGAGGTTTCCCCGGTGGCATGCCCCCCGGCCTGAGCGGTTTCACCAAGCCGAAAAAGCCCAAGAAGTGGAAGTTCTAGCCGCGTATGAAAACCGTTGCCTGCTTGCTTCTGTTAGTCTGTCAGTTCGCCTCTGCCACCGAGGTGGTGGTTGAAGGCGGCAAGGCTGATCGTGAGGCTGCGGTGGTGACCTTCACTGCGCCGAAGGACCTAAAAGGCGAAGCATCCTTGCAGGCAGCGGATGGCACCACGCTGCCCTTGCAGATCAATGAGGACGGGGAGGCGGTGTGTGTGGTTCCGAAGCTGGCCAAAGGTGTCGCGGCCACTTTCACAGTCGGGCCCAAGCTGGACCGGATTTTCCCCATCGGCATCGAAGCGATAAAGCAGAAGGACAAGGTCAATTTCAGCGCCCATTCCGGGCAGCAGCTTCTGCCGCTGATGAGCTATCAGATGGACCCCGGCGAGGTGCCTCAAGGCGTGCCGGATTTCTTCGCGCACGGAGCCCATTTGCACCCCATCTTTTCGCCCTCCGGCAAGCTGGTCACCGGCAATCATCCCCCCGATCATTTTTGGCATCGCGGCATCTGGCTAGCTTGGACACATACCGAGTTTCAGGGCCGCGCGCCGGACTTCTGGAACATGGGCAAGGAAAAGGGCGGCGAGCTCACGGGCGAGGTACGCTTTAAGAAGCTGGTGCGCACTTGGAGCGGACCCGTGCAGGGCGGCTTTGTCAGCGAACACGAGTTCATCGATCACACCAGCGGCAGTGAAGTGCGCGTGCTGAACGAAACCTGGGAAGTGACCACGACCTCCATCACCGTGGCGGGCAAGCCGGTGTTCCTCATTGATCTGGTCTCCACGCAGACCTGCGCAGGCAAGGATGCGCTCAAGCTGCCCACCTATCACTACGGCGGCCTGGGCATGCGCGGCAACCGGGCGTGGGAACCGGCAAAGGCCGTCACGATGGTGACCAGCGAAGGCATGGACCGTTTTACCGGCGACGGCAAAAAAGCGCGGTGGGTTCATATGGGAGGCTTAGTGGATGACGCTGATACGGGCATGGCCGTTCTCGTGCATCCCGGCAATTTCCACGCACCCCAGCCCATGCGCTTGAATCCTAAAAACCCGCAGCTTTGCGTGGCTCCCTCCGCCGAAGGGGACTGGTCCATCGAGCCCGGCAAACCCTATGTCTCCAGATATCGCATTGTGGTCGTAGATGGCAAAGCCGATGCCGCCTTTGTTGATGCATTGTGGACGGATTATGCGGAACCTTTGAAAGCAGTGGTGAAGTAGGCTATCGTGCCGCTTCACTATGATTTCAAAGCTGCCGCCGTGGGTCTGGTCATGCGCATGGGCGCTGGCCTTTGTCGCGGGCATGATCAATGTGGTGGGCCTGCTGGGCTTTGAGAAGCAGGCCGTCACTCACCTTTCCGGCGTGACGACCATGATGGGCGCCGCCCTGGGCGAGGGGGATGGGGCCGCCTTCCTCCATTATCTAGCGCTACTGCTTTCCTTCGTCGGGGGCACAGTTTTGAGCGCATTGATCGTTCAGGACAGCACCCTCCGGTTGGGACGTCGATATGGCTGGGCGCTGATGATCGAGAGTCTGCTGCTTTGTGCGTCAGTACCCTTGTTGTGGCGGCATCAGCATGCTGGCATGTGTGTGGCTGCCTGCGCCTGCGGCCTCCAGAATGCGATGGCAAGCACTTACAGCGGCTCCGTGGTGCGCACGACGCATGTGTCCGGAATGTTCACGGATCTTGGGATCTTCCTGGGTCACTATCTGCGCGGAATACCGGTAGATGGCCGGCGCTTGAGGCTCTGCGTGGTGATCATCTCTGCGTTTGCCACCGGCGGCGTCGCGGGCACGCTTGCCTTTCACCATTTAGGCTATTCGACCCTGCTCATTCCTGCCGCGCTCACGGGCCTAGCCTCGTTGGCCCACGCCCTGTTCTTGAGAACGATGCGCGGGTGACTACGAGGCTTGGTGCCTGGCCTTCAGTTCTTCATAGGCGCTGTTAATCTTCCTGGTCATCTCATCGGCAAGCAGGCGCAACTCAAGCCCCAGGCTCGCCACTTTGTCAGGATGGTACTCGGCAATGCGCTGTCGATAGGCCTGTTTGATCTCTTCAAGCGAAGCGTTGCGGCTCACGTCGAGAACAGCGTACGCACTCTGATCCGATTCACGGCGTGCGCCCTTTTGTTGCGTCTGGCGCTCTGGCTTAGCACCATGCAACGCCGCCTTCAGCGCCATCGGATCGCTGTAATGCTCAGTCGTCGTGTAGAACCGATTGCCGTACCACCACCAGTGCCGCCGCCCCACGGCCAGCAAGAACACTGGCGTGTGCGCTTGCTGGGCGGCGAGCCGCTGATACGCCGTGGGAGACATGCGAGTACCTGAGGAATGCACATCATTCCGGTACGTGACCTCAAAGGCATAAGTGATGGGCACGACCCGCTTCTCACCAAAGAAGAACCACGTCTTGGTGACATAGCCTCCCAGCTTGATTATGCGACAGTTGTTCTCCTCGGTGACCGCCATATGAGGCATCCATCATGGCAAGCAGGCTTGCCTTGCCAACTTCATTGTGGCTACCCGTTCACCACGCTGCGCACGATCGCATCAAGCTGCTCTAGCGACAAGTCGCCAAAGAAACGAGCAAAGACCTTTCGCGTGTAGCGCAAACGGGCGGCCCTGCTGGCTTCGCCCTTGCCTTGTATGGTGGCAATTTCTGAGGGAATCTCAGCGCCATAAGTCATGTACAGTTTTAGCACGGCGGCCTCGCCGTATTTTTTGATGAGCCATTGCACAGTCTCACCCGCGAGCTGGTACTCCACCATGATCTTCGTGGCGTTTTCCGTATCAGCCCCAAGTCGTGAGAGCCGCGAGAGGCCCGGCAGGCTGACCTCGGGGATGAGAGCGCGGCGCAATGCCTCGCGGCTAAAGGAATCGCACTGGCCCGCATAATGCATGGCCACGCCCTCAGTAAGCCAGGGCGGAGTCCAAGGCCTTGTGAGATCCGCCAGGGTAAGGTGCGTCATTTCATGCTGGATCACCACTTGGCGGTCTCGCCTGTCGCTCGACCGTTGGGGGGTGAAAAAACGATAGTCATTGATGTACATCGCCTTGTTGATCACGCTCACCCGTCCATCGCGATACTGATACACGGCCGAGGCAACACCAGAGAAGTGATCGGGATTGCGTTCGGTGAGCTTTTCAAAGTCAGCTTTTGAAGCCACAAGGAAGGCGGCGTGATGGGGCTGCAGCGGCAGGCCGGTTTTCAGCAGCCGTGCATGGCTTTTCTCCAGTTGCTGAACGGCCAGCTCCACCTCTTTGCGCGCATCCGGCCCTTCGCGATAGAAAATGGTAAAATGCTCCGAATGCGACACCCCGGTGTAGCCTAACAACCAGAAGGGCTGCAAATGAGGGTAACGTATGTCCTCCACCGTCCAGCCGCCTTCGCTGTCTCGGCGCATGTCGCACTCCATGTCCGAGAGGAAGACGTTGTTGCGCGGCAGAGTCGCCAGGGTGTAGTGCAACTGCACCCGCACATCTTTTACCCGTCCTTTAGCGTCCGGCTTCACGCACTGCACTTCAGGGATGCTCAGCTTCACGCTGGTCACGGGCAAGCGGCTCCAGTGGTCAATGGAGATGCGCTGATCGCGCTCGGCGTCACCCTTGAAACGCTTTAGGAAGCTTTGAAAGCGGCCGAGAGCCAGCTCGTTCGAGGCATCAGTCCAGAAGGACTTTAGCGCTGCATAGTTGCGCTCTTCATCCAGCACGGCCTGCACCGGTGCCGGCAGTACCTCGGGCCCCTGCGTCTTCAACTTGTGCTGCCATGCATGGCGCTCGCGGTTGTAGGTGAAGTACTGCGGCGGATAACCGGGGAAGCAGAACATCAGCTCCTCCGCTGCCTTTGGATCAGGAAGCGGAAAGCGCACCCAGCCATAGTTGTCCTCGCCCGCCGTCCAGACTTTTCCCGGTGGAGCAATGCGCTCTGCAAATGAATCAGACACAGCCTTGGGCTCAAGAACATCGCACTGACTAGTGATCAGACGGCTCTGAGCGCCAGTGATCTTACCCTTCCAAGTGATGGGAAAACGCGAGCTGTTCTGAAACGCGAAGACCACTTCGAGACCTTCATTTTTCACCACCAATGAATTGAGGCGCATGGTAATGATCGCAAGATGCTCCGTGGAAGACGCCGCATCGTAATTGAGCGGGGAACGTTTTTCCGTCGACGCATACTCTAGCGGAATGAACGACGTGTCCTTGTCGAGGGAGAATGACAAGGGCGCAAACGGCGCTAGGCGCAGCGTAAGTGTGCTGGCCTCCGCCATTCCGCTCCAGGGAAAAATGAGCAATCCGCTGTTCATGCCTTTCGCGCCCAAGCTGCCTCCCGGGCACAAATCGGTGAGGGTCCTGGTAGTGGAGGCAATCTCCACACGCTTGCCGTTGGCGTAGGAAACCAGCGTGATATCCTTGGCGGAAAGGGTTTCCGAAGCGCTGATCGGATTGTCGGTGGTATTAAACACACCCACTCGCAGGGACAGCTCACGATCTGTCTGCGTGATCGTATGGATCACAAGTTGGAGGCCTTGCAGGCCTGGAATGACGGCTCCAGAGCCCGCATTGGTCCGGAAGTATCTCGCCGTCTCAGCCTGCAGGCTGCCAGTGAAAAGGGCAACAAGGCAGAGCCAGTGTGCCAACAGTGTCTTCACGCAGCAACGGCCAGCGGCCCCCGGGATGGAATATTCGCCTCTGGCGCTGGCTCGCGCTGGAGTGATGTAGTGGCTCTAATCAAGGCGAGTGCTGAAAGGAAATGCACGGAAAAGCATCGTAGCGGAGGTGTCGGGCCTCAACTTCATTGTCACACTATCAGGCCGTGCGGCACGTCGGCCAAAAGAAGTGGCTGCGGCTTCCGCGGAATCCATACCGGCCCCGCTTCGGCTGAAGCCTAGACACTTTGTTGCCACCGCAGAAGGAGGCGACCATTGATGCGAGTATTTACAATGAACTTTTCTTTACAGCTCCGTCGAGGTTTCCTTCTTGATCTAGTGGCGGTTCTTGATCCAAAGTTGAGACACTCACGTATGCAGGTCTTCCTTCGATATGCCATTTTAATAGGACTGTGGGGCCTGGCGGCAGCCGCTCGAGCAGAGGGGGGGCCTAAACTACAAAACATATCGGACGTTCAGAAGGATGTGGCCCGCCCAGGCGAGGTAAAATTGGTCAAAGTGCGGGGGGCGGTCACCTACCGCAAGGACGCGGTGGGCATTGCTTTCGTGCAGGACAAGACGGGTGGCATTGCCTTCTATCCGCGGGGCGTCGAAAGCGGCAAACAGACGGGAAAACCGGACGTTGTGGAAATCATCGGTGTGCCGATGGTGAATGATGGAATGCTAATGCTCTGTGGTGTGGCCAGCACGGAGGAGCTGCCGGTGCATCCCGTAGTGTCTTATCTTCCAGATGAGAGGCTGGACATCAAGTTGCGCAAAATCGAGCTGTCGATGCTGACAGACCTGCGTACCGAAGCGGAACTGGTGCAGACGGCTGGCGTGATGCGCAGAGTAATCCAGAAGACCAAGACCGGGATGACGGTGGAAGTGACCAGCCCCGGCAGTTACGTGGTGGTACGTCTGCCCTGGCTACCGCCTGAGGAAGAAGTAGGAAAATGGATCAACCGGCAAATCTCCTTCAAGGGTGTGATTGCGTGCCGGGCAGAAAAGAGACTTCTGCCAGCCGATGCGGACGCCGTGGTGTTTGTTTCAAACCCGGAGGACTGGGTGTTGCAGCCGGGTGTAATCGAGAAGGTCCTTGCTTCACC
>JAQGPI010000455.1 GCA_028293175.1 Verrucomicrobiaceae bacterium
CCTCAAGAAGTTTGCAGGGTTCAATCGGACGGGATGAGGTGCCAACCGTGTCATCATATTCAGGGAAGCGAACTGTGCTGTGGCAATAATCCCGCATCTGCTTCCAGTTGAAGTCACGAAATTCCGCAAAAATGCATTCCAAAATTCTGATTTCCGCAGGCGATAATTGCTCTGTCCCGGGATCTTGTTTCAGTGAAACGGAATTCGTGTCGGAATCCCTGTCATTTATGAAAGGAGACCATGCTTGGCGGTCGCGCCTTCCTCCCTTTCCTTTTGTAAGGTCATAGATCGTACTCAACACTGGCCCATACTGCATTGAAGATGATCCGTCTCCCGTGATGGGCTCCATCCAACGGCGCAAAGCTTGACGATCAGCCAAATACAGCATCTTGATGAAGATGTAGTTGTCCATTTGGCCGCCATTGGCTTTTAGCAAAATTGCCCCTGCTTGGGCAGCTTTTTCAGAATTGAAGCGGAATCGGATCACGATGAACATAATATAACGGAAAATCGATTCTGTCAATATGTTCATGTGAACACTGAATTCTTCCTAACTTCCCCTTAGCCAGCATCTCGCGGCCTTGATTTTCTGCCCGTTCACGAGGCAAGGTGAAGCGGAAAAGAAGGCGTGACAGTCGCAAGTCGGGTGTCAGTCACCCGCACCCACAAGGGTTTTGTGAAGTGCATAATTCCAGACAAAAAAGACAGCCCTCACCCTGCCCCTTTCATTACCGTTTGTTCATTATCGTTGGGGGAAAGCGATCTACACCTGCTTTTATGAAGACTGCGGGTTGCGCGGCGCATGGGCGGCGCTTCTTTGGATCGTGGGTTCTGCGTCGTCCTGGGTTCGCGCCTCATCTTGCGGGAGGGGGCGGAGTTCCAGGGTTTCCGCTCGTCGGCTGGCGTGAACCCTTCGCTGGTTGACGGAACCCGCGTGGGTTTCGGGAGACGGCGGTCTGCAGGGAGGCGCCGCGTCTTGCCTTGGGGGGGGCCGCTTTTCGGCTGTCTGCGGCGGGGTGCTGAGGGCGGCGCGGGGCCGCCCTCAGCATCAGGCGCATCACGGCCCTAAGGCCGGTGCGGTGGCCGGTGACCCGCTATCGGATCAACTGCCCGCGAAGCAGGTTGATATTGTCGCGCAGTTCCTCAAGCGCTTCATCGCGGAAGGCGCGGGATTTCATCACTTTCGCGCCGGAGTGTTCATCGCTCTTGCTGGCTCCCCTGGCTCCGAAGGGCACGGGGCCGGTTTCCACGGCGGCAATGAGCTCCAGGCAGAGGTCGAAGTAGGCCTGCCGGAAGGCGGTGGGCACGTAATAGGTGTACCCATCGCGGACTAGACAGGTGCCGGGCACGTAAGAGCTGGGGTCGAGGCGCGGGCGACCTTCGACTTTGCCGAGCGCGGGCATGGGCTGGCTGAGATCGAGATCGAAGTTCTTGATGCTGCGCAGCCTTTGGTCGGAGGCGTGGAGGTTGAGGAAACGGAGATAGGGCGCGATCATGGTGCCATCGCCGGTGAGGGGGATGGAGGTCGCATGTATGAGATCCGAGTACTCGCCCCCGAGGGTGAAGGTGAGGGGGCGCAGGATGGTGCGGGCGAGGCCTGCGGTGGTCTTGCTTTGCCCGCCATTGAAGCTGCCGGTGCCCTTGCCGGTGATGCTTGATTGCATGCTGCTCACGTTCACATGCAAAATTGGCAGGCCGTTGCTGGCGCGCACTAGATTGTCGATGATTTGATGATCGTAGTATTTGAGTGCGTTTTCCCGCATCGTTCCCACATCATGGAGGCTTTGGGAGGTGCAGTTGGTGAACACTACGGCGATGGATGCGATAAGGGAGAATGTCGCGATTTTCATAGAATTAAAAGCATTGAGTTTAGGGTCAAAGCTTAAAATAAGCCAAGCTGGCGAATCAAAGCATTTTTATCACTAGGTGTAAATTCCCGTTTTCAAAATACACCTTGCTTGTCTCTTTCCTACGACCGGGTCAAGACATGGACGGCTATCATGCGAGGCGCGGACCGGCGCTTTGGGCTTCTTTGAAGCCCATGAGGGCGATGCAGATGCCGACGAAGCGGGCTGGACCAGGCGGGGGACGCGAGGCGGACAGAAACCGGGATGGGTTTCGGAGGCGTTGCCCAACGCCTTAACGCTCTCTTTTCCACATCCAAAACACGATTTGGACGGTGATGATGGCGAGGGCCAATTCAGCGAACGGGATCTCTGTAAGGCGGTTTCGAGTCATGCCGATGCCCGCGAGTGCAAGGACAGCGAGGCTGCCAAGGACCGTTTTGCGCAGGATGTGGGGATGGGTCATCGCCCGTGTTTAACAAGTAGGCGCGAGCTTGTCGAGGAAGTACTCAAAGCCCTGACGGCGAAGTTTGAGCGGTGCGGCTGCCATGAGTTTTGAATGGATGCCGCGAGAAAATGACTGGCCACCGCGAGAGGCGGTGCTCATGCTGGGCATCGGCCTTTAACTTCTACCCCGCCTGCTTATGCCAGACACTGCCGCTCCCCAGGATCACCCGCTTATGATTCTCAATGGTCCGCCGCTCTCGGAGGAGGAGGTGGCGGCGTTTGAGCAACGGCACAAGGTGACTTTGCCAGAGGACTACCGGAACTTCATGCTGGCCTGGAATGGCGGGATGCCGAATCCGGAGCTGTTTGGTTTCGGTGTGGCCGTGACGGAGTTCTGGTCTATCTCCAAGGAAAGGGGCAATCTCGACCAGATGTGCGAGTCTCTGGACTGGCCGGAGGCCCATGCGGAGGGGACGCCGGTGATAGGGCGGGATGTATGCGGCTCGGAATTCCTGCTCGCAACGCGTGGCGATAAGTGTGGGACGGTGTATTTCCTGGACCGCGAGGAGACGCTGCGCCCGAGCACGGGGCATGTGGAGATTGCGCCGAGTTTTTCGCATTTGATGAGCCATCTGGTGAGCGAGTGATCGCGCCATCCATGAATCACCTGGGATGAAGACCATTACTGAAAAACAGGCCCGGGGGGCAAAAAAGCTGTTCGGGACGCTTCGTGCAGGCTGCGGAGGGGGGGTGAAGCGGCTGGCGAAGCGTGGCGCGGCCTGAAGGGACGGGACGCCGCTACCACTTTGGCTGCCTCGGGTCCACGTCACCGCCGCCCTGATCACTCCTCCGCCGGAGTGTTCTTCTCGATCATCACGCCACCGGCCTGCAGGGGCCGGGGGCCGAGGAAGTAGCCGGTGCCGAAGACACGGCCTTGCACGACGGAGCCGGCGATGGGGGTGACTTTCTTGGACACGGGGTGCACAAAGCTGCCGGTGAAGAGGCCGTTGGCAGGGGTGAAGGTGAGGGCCACTTTGGCGGGGTTGGGCGCGGCCATGGTGACGACGTTGGTGGCGGCGAGGGTGAAGACCTGGGTGATGGGGTGGTCGGGATCGATGCCGCCGAAGGAAATGGTGATCTTGCCGTTGTTGGACGCTTCGTCGAAGGCGAGCAGGCGGGTGGCAGGCCGGGTGGGCGGGGGCTGGTAGGGGGAAAGGAAGCCGCCGCCCTGCGCATTGATGCCATTGGGGAAGTGCAGCTCGCCGGGGCGCGGCCACTTGTACCACTTCACCTCGTCTTCGTCGGCAAAACTGGTGGGCAAACCGCCGTTGGGATAGTTCTTCATCATGCCCCGGAAGCTGCCGCGCGCGGAGGCTTTCGCGTAGGGGGTGAGGTAGACGGGGAAGTGGGTGCCGGGCAGCAGGATGGAGGTGAGGGAGTAGGCGGCGCCATCGGGCAGCCTGCCGCTGAGCGTGACATCGCCGGCGGCAGTGATCTTCGCCGTGCCATAGCCGTTGCCCCGGGGGGAGTTGTCCCAGCCGGATCCGCCGAGGAGCACGGTGTAAGTCTTGGCAAAGGCGGGGAAGGCGGTCTTGCGTGCCAGGGTGAAGATGGAGGTGAAGTCATTGCCCGCGTAATCGCTGGAGGTGAGCGTGCCGCTGAGGGTGGCGGGAGAGTCTTCCTCCCAGGGAGGATTCTTATCAGCGGCGAAGCTGAGGATCATGGGCTCCTCCGGCTCGCGCAAGAGGGTGTGGGTAGCGGTGGCGGTGCCCTGGAGGTTGCCGGAGATGGAGGTGCGCACGAGGCCGCTGAAGGTGAGGGTGCCGCTGTAGGCACCGTTGCTGCCTATGGTCAATTGCAGACGGCCGGCGTGCTCATGCTCGATGCCGTAGTCACCCCACAGATCGGTGATCAGCCCGTCGTAGATGCCGGCGATCTTGCTGGTATTGATGATGGCCACGATGGTGTCGATGCCGTTGTACCGGTAGGTGAAGGTGTCGCCGCCCGCTGGCAGGTTCACGCTGGGGGTGTAGCGGATCTTGCCATTGATGATGGTGGCGGTGCCATAGGCGCCCTGGGTGGCGATGGTGAGGATCTGGCCGGGGAAGAGTCCGTCATTGGCCAGCACATCGATGGTGACGGGGAGCTTCAGATTGGTGAAGGCTCGGTCCGAGCCGTTGCCAGCAAAGGTGACGGTGCCTTCGCCGTAGGCGGAGCCTTCGCTCACATGCCCGGCCACGCGGTACAGGCCCTGCACGCCCTGGGCATAGGCGGTGAGGCCCTCGGCCTGGATGCCGATCTCGAAATCGCCGTACTGCTCGATGCCGAAGGTGAATTCAATATAGCGGGATGCATTGGTGTAATCTTGATCCGAGGGGGCCACGTGGCTCAAAATGTCGCCCAGAGGTATGGCGGGGTTGACGCCGGGTTGCACCAGGGTGCTGTTGATACCGCCGCCCTCGCTTTGTTGCGCCGGCGGCTCCTGCAAGGTAAGCGTCTGGGTGATCACGTAGTCGGAGGCGTAGTCGGAATAGAACCTGCTGGGCTCGGAGCTGAGCACGCGCAGATCGGCCTTGCCTGCGGGGGCGGTGCCACCCGCGCGGGTGGTGAGGGTGATGATGCGGTAGCGCAGGGCCAGCAGGGCACCAAAGCTGTAATTGCTCACCTGCGAGCGCAGCTTCAGCGTGCCCAGGCTGCCGTGAGGCACAGGGGTGGGGTCAAACTGGGCATTGTACCCGCCGTTGGGAAAGACCTGAGCGATGGGGCTAAAATGTAGAAAGCCGGCTGGTGAGGAAATGGGTGCGCTGGTGGTGGCAATATCCGGCGGGGAGGGGCCGCGCTCCGGACCGGGCGCGCCGAGGGTGGCTGCGACGCCGCCCGCAGCCACCGTAGCGGCGTTGAGCACTGCGCCATTGACTTCCACCAGTTCGAAATCGGCGGCATTATCGCCGGTATCCTGCACCACGCCGTACGGGCGCTTGCGCACCCAGGAGTGCTGCGAGGGCGTGGTGATGCCGGTGAGCGGGCCCAGGCCTGCGCCTTCCTTGAAAAGGGAGCCCGCATTAGGGAAGCCCACGGAATCCATGCACTGGCCTGCATTGACACCATTGACAGTGGAGAAGAGCGCGAGGCCGCCATCGTCATACAGCAGGCCCTCGGCACGGGCCGGATTGAAGCTGAAATCGGGCACGCCGCTTGCGGTGATGCCGATGACCGTGGCGTAGGAGCGCAGGCTGTAGGTATTGCCTGCGGGCACCGGATTGGTAGGCTCCACGGCGATGAGGAAATGGCCGTGCGAGGGAATCGCCCATGGGCCCCTGGCGCCGCCCACCTGGCTGAGCACAACGGACTGCGTGCCGCCGCCCACCCTGATGGCCATCAGCCGCCAGCCGACACCGGCAACCTTCGTGGGATCGGCGGCGGGCAGCGCATCGATGAGGGTGATGGAGCTGTCGGTGGTGTTGTAGAGCTCGATAAACTCATCTGCCGAGCCATCGGAGGCCGGCGGATTGGTACCCAGGCCACGGGTGCGAAATTCGGAGATCACCACGGCACCCGGCGCTGGAGGGGGCGGTCGCGAATCGAAGCTGATCGTCCAGCCGCCGCTGAGGCTGCCGCCCGCCGCGCTGGCATCCGCCACGTACAGGGTCCACGTGCCATTAGGGAGATCGCCATTGAACTGCGCCAGGCTGGCCTGATACGGCATGGCTGGCGCGGGCGCGGGCAAGGAGGCGGAGTTGCTAGCATTGGTGGGCCGGTAAGACCCGCTGATGAAGGGGCGGCCGGTATTGCCGGTGACGCTGGCGGGCACCGGGTACTGCGCATAATCATCAAAGGTGACCAGGAGGTTCGAAACGCCGGGCGCAACGTCGCCGGAATCGGACATGAGCAGCACCTTGCGACCGGAGGGGGAGACGAGCAGGAAGTCCAAATCCTTGGGCGACGGGTGGGTGAAGCCCTTCAAAGTGACGGAGACGCGCTCCACCTTGCCCGGCACATCCGCTACCGTGATGCTGGAGCTCGCTTGCGGCTTGGTATTGATGACGGCGGTATTGCTGAACTCCACCGCTGCCGCACGCACGCTCTGGCTAACACCCGCGAGGATGATAACCGCCAGCCATGCTAGAAGACGATGCGGCGAGGCTGCGGAACGGTGCGTGTGTTTCATCTTCATGAGGCGGAGCAGGGCGCTGGAAAAGGGGTGATGGGGTTTGGCGCTGCTGCTGCTGCGCTTCGTCAGCGTGATCGGTCGTCGCCAGCACGCTGCCAAACCCGGCGAGAAGTTCCGATAAAACATCTAAGTCGGGCGCATAAGTAATAGAGCGCGGCGGGCAATTATGCCACACCTTTATGACGGCTTCCGGGTTTGGCCCTGCGCTCTGCGCCCATGTGAAAATAGCGCCAAGTTTTCCCCTTTGATGAGCCTCTGGCGCGGGAGCTGCAATCAGGATAAACGTGTCGCGGGCCGTAATGCGGCTGAAGCCTGGACACCAACGGCGGTGGATTGTTCTGAAGAGTGTTGATATAGCGCTGTATTCCTGCGTGCAGGTCATTACCAAGACCGGCGCTCCATCCCCAAAGGCTCGAAGGCATCCGGGCGCATGCCCGCGAGCATGCGGGCGATCAACTCTCGGTTAAGCCATGCCGAAGGGGCTACACAGCATCGGCCGCGCGCCTGACTTCGTTGATGTCGATCTTGATCATGTTCACCATGGCCTCCATGGCGCGGCGGGCGCGGTCGCGATCAGGATCATTGAGCAGGTCGATCATGCCGGCGGGGCAGACTTGCCAGACGACGCCCCAGCGATCCTTGCACCAGCCGCAGCCCATCTCTTGGCCGCCGTTGGAGGTGAGCGCGGCCCAGACGCGGTCGGTTTCGATCTGGTTGGAGGTGGGGATGAGCAGGGAGACGCCTTCGGTGAAGGTGAAGCCGGGGGTGTTGAGCGCCATGAAGGGGCTGCCGGCGAGGGTGAATTCCACCAGGAGCACGCTGCCGGCGGGGCCGCCGGGGGTGTCCATCAGCGAGCGGGTGACGCGGTCGATCTGCGAGTCCGGCATCAAGGAGACGTAGAACTGGGCGGCCTCTTCGGCCTTGCCGTCGAAGGAGAGAAAGGGGGTGATTTTATTCATGGTCGTTGGGAGTCGGGGCGGTGAGTCTTGAGGCTCTCGAAAAAGAGCGTGGGTGGCAAGCACGAAAGACAGGGGACGGCCGCGCCTTGGGAGGAATGGGACTTATGCAGGCCCAGGCGCACCGCTTCTGGGGAAACAAAGGACTTGCGGCTGTAGCCGCATAACCGCCAGGCCCCCGCTCGGGCTCTTTATTTCTCGATGCCGCCCATCTCCTCTGCGTAGTATCAAAAAGCCCCGTTCATTCCCATCTTCCATCTCCGGCGCAAAGCGCCTTCCTATGAGTGTCCGCCCCAATCCCCACACCGTCGCGCTCGCCGCGATGACGCTGGCCATGTGGTACGCGGGCGAGGCGCAGAAGAACGGCGGCGCGTACATCCTCGCCTTCCTCGCGGGCTCCATCACCCTCGTTTCCTGGCTGCATGCGCGCGCCAATCTGCGCGGCTTGCGGCTCAAAGCGGGCACCATCCCCACTGCCACCCAGGGCGGCACCATCAGCCTGCCGCTGCTCCTGAGCGCGGGCGCGGGACCCCTCCCTTGCGGACTGGAAATCACCGCTGAAGGAGCGCAGGAACCGGCCTTCGTTGACACGCTGGCGCAAGGTCATCCCGCGCAAGTCAGCCTTCGTCTTCCCGCCGGTGCTTCAGGAAAACACAGCGCCCACAGCGTGCTCGTGCGCAGCCGTTATCCCCTGGGCTTCTTCACTGCCCAGCGCGTGTTTCACCTGCCCAGCCCTTACCTCGTGCATCCGCGACCCGCCGGGGATCTGCCGCTGCCTAACACCGATGAGCGACAACAAGCCCCCACCGGCGCCGCTGCCGCTGCGAGCGAACGCGGCACGACCGGCGCGGGCGATGACTTCGCAGGCGTGCGCGAATGGCAGCCCGGCGATTCCTTGCGGCAGGTGGATTGGAAGGCGGTCGCACGCGGCCGCCCCATGATGGTGAAGCTGTGGACGGGCGAATCCAAGGGCGATGTGTGGCTCGATTGGGCCACGTGCCCGGCACCCGCCGAAGCCCGCGCCGCGCAGTTCGCCGCCTGGATGGAACAAGCCGAAACGCTGGGCCTCAATTACGGCCTGCGCCTGCCCGCCCTGGTGATTCAGCCCGCGCACGGACTGGCCCACAAACGCCGCTGCCTCGATGAGCTCGCGCTCCTCCAGCAAGAAGCGCAAAGCCATCCCTCCCATTCCTCTGATCCGGCCCTCCCATCCTCCCATCCTTCCCCTCTTACCCATTCATCCGCTCCCCCGCCCACCCTTGAATTTTCCGCCCGCCTCCCCGGCAAACCCGCGCGCATGATCCTGCTCGGCATGGCGCTCGCGGGCCTGCCATTGCTCGGCGGCGTGCCCTGGGCCGGTCCCCTCGCCTACTATGTCTCGCTGATGTTTTATGGCTGGCGGCACCGGCGCGGCCTTGCGCCCCTGGGTCAGGCATGGCGGCTGCTCATCATCGCCGCAGGCGTCACCGGCGTGTGGATACAAAGTGGGACACTGTATGGCATCGAGGCGGGTGTCGCCATCATGCTCATCGTCACCGGCGCGAAGTTATTGGAAACCCGCAGCGCGCATGATCTTCAAATCGCGGCCCTGCTCGGCTGGTTCCTCTGCCTCTGCTCGCTCACCATCGATCAGGCCCTGGGCCGCTCCCTATACGTGCTCGCCGTGTTCGCCCTCATCACCGCCGCGCTCGTGCGCTTGCGCCGCGGACGGCCTGGAATCAAGGTTCCAGCGCGCATGACCGCCGTGCTTCTCGCTCAGTCAGCGCCCCTCGTGCTGCTGCTGTTCCTCTTCTTCCCGCGCGGTTCCGGCGGTCTTGTGATGCACCTCGCGCGCCAGCTTAGCCACCGCACCGGCATCTCTTCCACACTGGACCCCGGCTCCATCGCCGATATCGCCCAGCTCCCTGGCCGCGCCTTCTGGGTCGGGTTTCCCGAAGGCCAGGTGCCCGAAGTTTCCGACCGCTACTGGCGCTGCGTGGTGCTGTGGAATTGCGAGGGACTGAAATGGACACGCGGCGCGCGGCCCCTCATCCCCACGCCTTTCGTTCCGCCGCTGAAAAAAAGGAACGTTCCGCCGCCACCGCAACAAGAGCTGCGCCAGGTGATCACGCTCGAGCCGCAGGGCGGCAAATGGCTGCCCGCCCTGGACTTCCCGGTGCACGTGATGTCCAACGTCACCGAGCATTACCTCGTCCCCTCCGATGGCCTCATCGAATCGCATTCCCCGGTGGACAGTGTGAGACGCTATGAGGTCGGCTCGCTTGCCCGCCCCACTTACTCCACCATTCCCCCCATCTCCGAATCGGAAAAAGAAACCGCCACCTTCCTGGCATCCTCCGCCAACCTCTCGCCTGCCGTGAAGCAGCTCGCCGCCAGCTTCAAGAAAGGCCGCACCACCAACTTCCAGATCGCCAACGCGGCCCTCGATTACTTCCGCACCCAGGGCTTCCGCTACACCCTCACGCCCGATACTTATGGGGCCGATGGGCTCGATGATTTCCTCTTCCGCCGCAAGCTCGGTTTCTGCGAGCATTTCGCCGCTTCCTTCGCCACCCTCATGCGCCAGTGCGGCGTCCCAGCGCGCCTCGTCATCGGCTACCTCGGCGGTGAATACTCCGAGCGCTGGGGTCATTACACCGTGCATCAGGCCGATGCCCACGCCTGGTGCGAGCTCTGGTATGAAGGCAAGGGCTGGACCCGCGTGGACCCCACCGCCGCCCTCGCGCCCGGTCGCATCGGCGTGGACCTGCGCACCTACCTTGAGGGCGGGCTCGACAGCGCCTTCGCCCGCAACCGCAACACCTGGTGGGGCCGCGCCATCACCGAGACCCAGCTCTTCTGGGACCAGGTGAACTACCAGTGGTACACCCGCGTAGTACAGTATGATGAGGACGACCAGACCGGCCTCATCAGCGCCTGGAAGCTCATGCGCTACGGCTGGAAGAACCTCGTCATCGGCCTCATCGTCTGCTTCCTCCTGCCCCTGGCCCTGCTCTGGTGGTGGATCAGCCGCACCC
>JAQGPI010000463.1 GCA_028293175.1 Verrucomicrobiaceae bacterium
AACGTAGTCGGAGAGTTTTACGGCTTTCACAAGGTCTGGGCTGCCGGGACCCATCCCGCCACCGCCCATGCCGGTGCTTACACGGCGGAGCTTGCCTTCAGCGGCGATCTCTCAGCTTTACCAAAGGGCAGCGGTTATGCCACTTTCACGGTGCTTGCTGATGGCAGCTTCACCTTCGCTGGCAAGTTGCCGGACGGCTCCGCCTTTGCCATCCCGTCCTTCGTCGATGCGACTGGAGCGGCCTGGGTTGGAACCCGGCTGTATGCAGGAAAGGGGGTGCTGGAAGGCACTCTGGTCTTTGCCTCTGTCCTTGGTAATCCGCACTATCTGGACACCCAGGCGGTTGGCGACTTCCATTACATCAGGCCGGGCTCATCATTCCTTCCAGTAGAGACTGTCGACAATCCTTGGTTTTATAGCGTTAACACCACCTTGCATGTGACCGGTGCCCGCTATCTGCCTCCGGGCAGCGGACTGCTGGGATGTGGTTCGTTGATGATGAACGCCAGCACTGGTCTCACGTCCAACCTCTCGTACACACTCACCGGCGGTGACCTCTTGGTGCAAGTTAACAGTGACGCCCTTTTGAAGGCCGACCACACCGTCACCTTTCCGGCGTATGTGTCGGGGGACGAAATCAAGCCCACGCGCCTTGTCTTCACCGCCGCTAACGGCCTCTTCAGCGGAGCGTTCACACACTACGTGTACGATGGTGTCAAACCTGCTCCGGTTTCCTCGCACAGTACGCCTTTTCAAGGCGTGCTGGTGCGTGATGACGCCGCCCTGCCGCAGGGGCGTGCCGCTGGCTATCACCTCACCACACAGACGCTGAACCTGCATCCCGATTCCACCCCTAACAACTCGTTGAAGGTAACTCTGCCGGTTTCAGGCGGCGTCGCCATAGGAGTGAAATGAGCTGTTGAACCCGCTTTATCGGCCTTTTGCCAGATCAAGGAACGTGATGATCGAGGGATTGCCCACAGGTGTGTAGTGGCCGGTAAAGGCGAGGCCGCCGGTCTTCTTATCGATGCGGAAGCAGGCGATGTTATCACCCCGCTGATTGCAGCAGTAGAGGAACTTCTCGGCAGGCTCGATGTTGAAACTGCGGGGGTAATCGCCATGCGTCCATTCCTCCGCAACGAAAGTCAGTTCTCCTTTGTCGCCCACTGAGAAGATGCCGATGCTGTCGTGCAGACGGTTGCCTGCATAAACGAACTTACCATCGCCAGACACCATGATCTCGGAGCAGAAATTGCTGCCCGCAAACCCTGGGGGCAAACTTGAAAGGGTCTGTCTGGACGTTAGCCGGCCGTTCTCTGCATCGTAATCAAACAGCACGAGGGTCGAGCCCTCCTCCTGCAAGGAGTAGAACCAGTGGCCATTCGGATGGAAGGCGAAGTGGCGCGGGCCATCTCCTGCGGGCAGCAAGACAGACGGCGGATCGTTCGGCGTGAGGACGCCTTTTTGATCATCGAATTTCCACACGAAAATCTTGTCCAGTCCGAGGTCCACATGCAGCACAAAACGACCTGAGGGATCAGGCTGGACCATGTGCGCATGGACTTGGTCATGGCCGCTGAAGGCAAAGCTTCCTGGAGGTGCATTGGTCGCCTTTCTGGGGCCGATTGTTCCCTCGTCTTTTTTGATGTCGCTGGCTTCTCCGAGACTGCCGTCGGGAAGGATGGACAGCACAGCCACCGAACCGCCAAAGTAGTTGGCCACGAACAGGAAGCGTCCCGATGGATGAAGGCTCACATGAGTGGGGCCTGCTCCGCCGGAGCTGACGGTGTTCAGCAGTTTCAACTGCCCATTGGAGCGGTCGATAGAGAAGGAACTAACCGTGCCTGGATTGGCTTCCCCCATCTTGTCTGTCTCATTGGCTGAATACAAGCGAGTGCCGGCGGCATTGGCAATCAGGCAGCTAGGGCTTGATCCAATCTCCTGCACGCCGCAGGGGGTGAGAACGCCAGTAGTGCGGTTCACTTCAAACAGATGAATGCCGCGGCCATTGCCGGGAGGCAGGTCCACCTGGGTTGACTTCACATTTTGAAGCGGGGAAGTGTACGTGCCCACGTAAGCGATGAGCGGCTTGCCTGCTTCTGCTGCTTCGCCAAGCAGTCCCGCGAGCATCGGGCCACCTGCCAGCAACGAGGAGGTTTTAAGAAACGAGCGCCGGGAGAGGGCTTGAGAAACACGGGAAAAGGAGGGCTGCATGAGCTGCGGAGGAGGATAGGAAAATGGAGTCAAACAAGTACGGGCGTGCTGTTGCACCTCAATAATGCTTCTTTAATTGCGGCCGATTCAAAGCTTGTTCGCTGCCAATGCAGCCGCCTCGCGCAGCTTGTCCTTCTTGCTCTTTCGTTTACCTTTGATACCGCCATTCGGAGGCTGGACGCGCGTATCGACAACCTCGGGTTCGAAACCGGCAATGGTCTCTCTGGGCACTGTCATGCCGTTCCGCTTTTCGATCAGGGCGAAGTGGGCGTGGTTCTCGGCAGTGATGAAGCTGACGGCAATACCGCTTTCACCGGCCCGGCCGGTGCGACCGATGCGATGCACGTAATCGGAAGCGGAGCGGGGGAGGTCGTAATTCACCACCACGGGGAGGCTGGCAATGTCGATGCCGCGAGCGGCGAGATCGGTGGCGACGAGCACGTGGATGAGCGACTCCTTGAAGTCTTCCAGCGCCATGGTGCGGGCACTCTGGCTTAGCTCGCCGTGGAAGGGCGCTGCGCGGATGCCGAGCTTGCGGAGCTTGTCGGAGACGTGCTCAGTCGAATACTTGGTGGCGACGAAGACCAGAACGCGCGTCCAGCCCTGGCTTTGGATGAGGTGGCGCAGGAGCTGGGTGCGGCGCGGTACGTCTGTTTCAATGGCGCGCTGCTGAATGTTAGGCGTGGTTTCCGGCGCGGCTTCAATCTCGATGCGCTCGGGATTGTTCAGGAGGTTTTCCGCCAAGGTCTGCACGGCAGCCGGGAACGTGGCGGAGAAGAGCAGGTTCTGCCGCTGTTTGGGAAGCAGGGCCAGTACGCGGGCAAGTTCATCGGCGAAGCCAAGGTCGAGCAAGCGATCAGCCTCATCGAGCACGAGCGTGGAGACCTCGGAAAGGCGCAGCGCATTATGCTCCACCAGATCGAGCAAACGACCCGGCGTGGCCACGACGATATCAGCACCACCGCGCAAACGCATCATCTGCGGATTGATGGACACGCCGCCGAAGACGCAGATGGTCTTGATTGGCTCGGCCAGATGGCTGGAGTAGTGACGGATGGATTCGCCAATCTGCGCGGCCAGCTCACGCGTGGGCACCAGGATCAGGGCATGCACACGGCGCGGCGTCTGACGCCGGCCGTTCGTCCACTGCTGCAAAATAGGCAGCACGAAGGCCGCTGTCTTGCCTGACCCCGTTTGCGCGCAGGCTCGCACATCGCCTCCTTTGAGAATGACTGGAATGGCCGCAGTCTGGACGGGTGTGGGGGCGCTGTAATGCCTGCTGGCAATGGCCTTGAGCAGAGGGGATGAGAGGCCGAGGGAAGAGAAGGGCATGAAGACTGAAACGGATGGGCGACGGTTGGCGGGGGAAGCTTGTCAGCCTGAGTGTAGCGGTAAATAACGAAGTCCGCGAGCTTATCCCCACAACCGTTTTTCGTCCTGCCCGCGCCAGTGACCTTGTACTGACGCTTTTCTCCTTACCGCCGCATCCCTCGGTTTGGACACCCGGCCGCTGAGGCACACGCGGCCAAGCATCCTAAACCTTCTTTCAGAAGCACTACGGCGCAGCATTCGTCTTCATCCCTTCTTGCCCTGGGAGGCGTTCGCGCTCTAGTGGCGGCCTCCCACATGGACCTGACTTTTGTTTTTCCCTGCCTGAATGAAGAGCGCTGCATCGCGGCTTGCATCGAGCGTGTGCAACGTACGCTATCGGCTGATCCCACGCTGAAATACGAGGTAGTGGTGGGTGACAATGGCAGCACTGATCGTTCGCGTGAGATCGCAGAGGGACTGGGTGCGCGCGTGGTGTCGGTGCCGGAGCGCGGTTATGGCGCTGCCTTGCGTGGTGGCATCGCGGCGGCGGAAGGCAAGTACGTGATGTTCGCGGATGCGGACGGCACCTACTTTTACGAGAATTCGCTGGAGCTTTACCGCCGCACCGTCGCGGATGCTGCCGACATGGGGATTGCCTCGCGCTTGATCGGTACCATCGAGCCCGGCGCCATGCCCACGCTGCATCGCTATCTGGGTACTCCGGTGCTCACATGGCTCATCAACACCTTGTTCAATGGCAAGCTCACGGATTGTAACTCAGGTTTCCGCTGCCTCAAACGCACGGCCTACGAGACCTGGGACATCCGGGCCTCCGGCATGGAGTTCGCCTCCGAGTTGCTGATCAAGGCGCTGAAAAACAACGCTCGCACGGTGGAGATCCCTTCCGGTCTGCGGCCATCGCCCGTGGAACGGCAGCCGCACCTGCGCACATGGCGCGATGGCATGAGGCATTTGCTTTTCATCCTCTCGGAGCGCCCGCGGTTGTTTGAGGCCAAGGGCTTGTTTTTGGTCATCCTCGCCAGTCTGCTTCAGGCCATCGCAGCGATTACCGGACCGGTGTCCGTGGGCGGCGTCGTTCACATCTTCGACATCCACAGTCAGACGCTGCTGCTGCTAGCGGCCATCATTGGAGCGCAGCTTTATTTGTTCGCTTGCATGCTGTATTTGCAAAGCAAGGACGAGCCGCTGAAACTGACCAAGCGGCTGATCCAGATGGATGAGGGCTCGCTCTTCTTCCTGCTGATGAGCCTGATGGTGTGCTTCGGCGCGGTGGTGCTATGGATCGTGGCGCAGTGGGCGCTGCATCGGTTCAGCGGATTGAACCGTGCCAATGAGCTGATCGTGTGGGCGCACTTCCTCTGCGTGCCCGTCACAATGGCACTGGGTCTGCTGGGCGTGCATGTGCTGCGCAAAGCCCGCCAATGAGCATCTATTCGGTTGCCCTGAGGCCTGAATTGCGCTTTCACTCATTCTGTATGTCCCGCCGCAGTACTCAAGCCTTCAGCCTTTTGGAAGCCCTCGCCATGATCGTCACGTTGTTCGTGTTCGGCTGGCTGTGCGTAGGCGTGGTCCGTTACGACCTCAAGAACCAGGACGAGGACCCACACGCCAGCGTCAAATTTACCGCCCATGACATCGAGGAGAAGGCCAGGGCAAAGGCTTCCAAGGCGGAGGCAGAAGCGGCGAAAGCGCCTGTCACTAATGAGACAAAGGCACCGCTGAAGGAATCGCTGCCAGCTGGCAGTCCTGCACCTGCAAAGCCTTGATGCTTCGCCGTGGCCTCCCTGCTTGAGAGCGCTCTCAACCGGCTCCTGATTCCGCTGGTCGCATCGGAGGAAGGCAAGGTCACTTTGCGCAACATTATCAGCCGTTTGCTATGGCTGTGCCGTTGGGCCACGCGCCTCTGCGCCTTCAGTTATGTGGCCGGGCTGTTTATTCTGTGGCTTGCCTGCCGATACATTGGTGAAGAAAATATCACGCTTACCTTTGCCCTGTACCTGCCGCCCACGGGCTGGGCTCTGCCTCTGGCGGTGATAGTGCCGCTCGCCCTGGTGTTTGATTGGAAGAGCCTCATCCCCGCCGCCGCCGGTGCGGCTATAGTGGCCTTGGGCTTCTGCGGCTGGCAGTCGCATTCTCCGCAGACCTCTGCGCCGAACGAATCGGCGCTCACGGTGCTGACCTTCAACCGCGGTGAAAGCTCCGGTAGTCTTCAGCCTTTCAAGAACCTAACAAAGCCGGATGTGCTGATCTTCCAAGAGGCCGCCAATCGCGCTGACCGCTACGCGAACTCCCCTGGCTACGAAGAGATGATCTATGGGGAGAATATCGGGGAATTCAGTCTGGTGAGCCGGTTTCCCATCACCTCGAAAGAATTGATCAGCAACGGCAAGACGGTCATGGCCGCGCGGTTCACCATCGAGTGGAACAAGCAATCCGTGGTGCTCTACAGCATGCATTTGCCGTCGCCCCGGCACAGCCTTCAGGCCCTGGAACGCGGTGCCTTCTTGTGGGGTGTTCTTGGCCAGTTCGGCAAGTGGGCGAACAAGCGGAAATCCTATGAGGACTGGTGGCACTCTCAGATTTCCTTGGCCGAAACGATGCTGAGCCGCGCTGAGGCGGAAACCCTGCCATGCATTGTCGCGGGCGACTCAAATGCGCCGGCTCCGGGCTACATTCATCACCTGCTTACCCGTCGTCTTACCGATTCCCATGAGGCCGCAGGCTCAGGTTGCGGGCTGTCGTTCCCGGGAACCACGCGCAATCCGCTCTCCTTGGGC
>JAQGPI010000369.1 GCA_028293175.1 Verrucomicrobiaceae bacterium
GGGCTCATGCTGTGGACCGCGATGGTCATTCATCCCACCAGGGCCTTGGGGTCCGCGCCGGTGATCTTGCTGACCAGCGCGATCTTGTGGACCATTCCATTGCTGTTGCGAACGGAAGCCCATATTACCGGGCTGCTGCCAGGGACCGTTTTGAGGCCCGCGATGCTCATTCATGCCACCAGGGCCTTGGGGGCCGCGATGATGGCCTTCTGGGCCGCGATCCTGCTGGCCGTCCCATTTTTGCTGCGGACCGAAACCCATGTTGCCGGGCTCACGCTGAGGTCCACGATGGTCATTCATGCCGCCAGGGCCCTGAGGTCCACGACGATGATGGCCTTGTGGGCGATCCTGCTGGCCGTCCCATTTCTGCTGCGGACGGAAACCCATATTACCGGGCTGCTGCCAGGGGCCGTTTTGAGGACCGTGATGATCGTTCATGCCTCCAGGGCCTTGGGGTCCGCGCCGGTAATCTTGCTGACCACCGCGATCTTGTGGACCATTCCATTGCTGTTGCGAACGGAAGCCCATGTTGCCGGGCTGTTGCTGCTGCTGTCGGGGGCCGCGCTGATGATTCATGCCACGCTCACCGCGAGGGCCATTGCGGTGACCGCCTTGCGGGACGTCATCCCCGGGGCCGCCAAAGCCTTCGCCACGCTGCTGATGATGTTCTTGGGGGCGGTCGCCACCAGGTCCACGACCTGGGCCGTCGCCGTCCGGACGTCCTGGATTCCCGCCGGGGCCAGGGGGATGATCGGGCTTGGGCTGGGGCGGCGCATCAGGCTTGGGCGCATCTCCCGGAGGCGGACCGTCGGGCTTCTTCACCTGCTCATTAGGAGGGGGCGGCGGGGCGTCCTGACTGCGAAGCATAGGCGCGGTGAACGCCACGGCTCCGACCAGGACTGTTAGGATGGTGTATTTGGTTTTCATAAGACGTTGAGATGCAGTCCTGTGTGGTCCAGGTGCTGTCTTCCCTCTCAACGCCGCCGCTGGTTTCTTTTGTGTGCAGCGATGCGTAATCGTCTTTTCAAAGCTGGCTCTGAAGAAAGCAACAGGGGCATGTTGGACCCTTGAGCGTGCAAAGCTTCTCCTGAAAGGGGCAAGATGCCCCTTCCACTTTCTTCCGACCTCCAGCTCTAGATCCGCCGCCAGCTACGGCCATCGGCGCTGAGCAGTTCGTCCGCTTCGCGGGGGCCCCAGGAGCCAGCGGGGTACTCGCACATCGGCGGTTGCTTGCCAGCTCCATGCCAGGCGTTTTCGACGATGTCGATATAGCGCCAGGCGTGCTCCACTTCGTCGTTACGGGCGAAGAGGGTGGCATCACCGGCCATTGCATCCAGAAGCAGGCGCTCATAGGCCTCGGGCGAGGCCTTGCCGAAGCTTGTGTTGTAATGGAAGTCCATCTTCACCGGCTGCATGCGCAGCATCACGCCGGGCTGCTTGGAAATCATGCGCAGGGAGATGCCTTCATCCGGCTGGATGCGGATCACAAGCGCGTTTTGGCCGCCCTGCACTTCGTTGGTTTTGAAGAGGTTCTGCGGCGGCTGCTTGAATTGCAGGCTGATCTCCGTGGCCTTCTTTGGCAATTGCTTGCCCACGCGCATGTAGAAGGGCACGCCCTGCCAGCGCCAAGTGTCGATCTTCAGGCGTAGGGCCACGTAGCTCTCGGTATTGGACTGCGGATTGATGCGGTCCTCCTGGCGGTAGCCGGGGCGCTCCACGCCATCCACCACACCGGCGGTGTACTGTGCGCGGACCACGTTGGCCGCCACGTCTTCCGGGCTGGTGAGGTGACGCAGCGAGCGGATCACTTTCACCTTTTCATCGCGGATGGAATCGGCGCTCAGATCGGTGGGCGGCTCCATGGCCACGAGGCTGAGGAGCTGGAAAAGATGGCTCTGCACCATGTCGCGCAGAGCGCCGGAGGTATCGTAGTAGCCGCCGCGACCGCCTTCCATGCCGAGATTTTCCGCGCAGGTGATCTGCACGTTGTCGATGTAACGGCTGTTCCACAGCGGCTCGAAGATCTCGTTGGCAAAACGCAGCACCATGAGGTTCTGCGCGGTCTCCTTGCCCAGGTAATGGTCGATGCGGTAAGTGTCGCGCTCGTGGAAAACTTCGCCGACGATCTTGTTGAGCCTCTGGGCGGAAGCGAGGTCGGTGCCGAAGGGCTTTTCGCACACCACTCGCGCCCATTTGCCAGCGGGGGGCTCGTTCAAACCAGCAGCGGCGAGCTGCTCCAGCACCACGGAGAAGAACTCTGGTGCGGTGGCGAGATAAAACAAGCGGTTGGCCGGGGTGCCGCGCTCGGCATCGAACTTGTCGAGCACATTCTTCAGCTCCGCATAACCGGCGGCATCGGTGAACTCGCTGCGATGATAGTGAATGCTCTGGGCAAAGGAGCCCCACAGCTCGTTGCTATGGCCCTGGCGGGAGAACTTCTTGTTACCTTCCTCCAGCTCCTTGCGGAACTCTTCATCGCTCTTCTCACGACGGGCAAAGCCCACGACCTTGAATTGCGTGGGAAGGTCACTTGAGGCAGCCAGATTGTACAGGGCCGGGATGAGCTTGCGGTTGGTCAGATCCCCCGTGGCACCAAAGATGACCATGGTGCAAGGTTCAGCGCGCTGGCGGGTGATGAGTGTGTCGAGGAAGGGATTTTCTGGGATGTCTGGCATGACGAAAAGGGTATCAAAGACGCAGGATTCGAGCCAAGGGAGGGCGCAAGAAACTAGCGGTGCGATCCGGTCGTGCAATACGAACGTGGAGGCAAGGAATGACGGTTCCTGCCACACATTGCCTCAGCCCTTCAGCGAAGCCATGTCAATCACGAAGCGGTACTTCACATCGCTCTTCAGCACGCGGTCATAGGCTTCGTTGATCTTCTGGATCGGGATCATCTCGATGTCGGAGGTGATGTTGTGTTCACCACAGAAATCGAGCATTTCCTGGGTCTCGGCGATGCCGCCTATCAGCGATCCGGCGAGCCTGCGACGCTTCATCAACAGCGGGAAGGCGGCAACGGCGAGTGGCTTCTCCGGCGCACCTACCAGTACCACGGCACCATCGGCCTTGAGCAGGTTCAGATAGGCGTTGATGTCGTGATCAGCGGAAACGGCGTCGAGGATGAAGTCAAAGCTGGAGGCATGGGCGTTCATCTCATCGGCGTTCTTGGAGAGAACGACCTCGTCTGCGCCAAGGCGCTTAGCGTCTTCCGCCTTACCGGGCGAGGTGGTGAAAAGCACGGTGTGCGCGCCGAAGGCATGGGCAAATTTCAGCCCCATGTGGCCCAGACCACCGAGGCCCACGATGCCGACTTTCTGCCCGGCTTTCACACCCCACTGGCGCAGGGGTGAGTAAGTGGTGATGCCCGCGCAAAGCAGCGGCGCGGTGGCGGCGAGATCAAGATTTTCCGGCACGCGCAGCACGAAGGCTTCATCCACCACGATGGCATCGGAATAGCCGCCATAGGTGACCCCGCCGGAATGCTTGTCCGGGCCGTTGTAGGTGAAGATAGGGAACTGATCGCAGAGCTGTTCATTGCCTGCGGCACAGCTTGGGCAAATGCGGCAGGAGTCTACCATGCAGCCCACAGCGGCGGTGTCGCCCACCTTGAATTTCGTCACATGACTGCCAACAGCAGTGACGCGGCCGACGATCTCATGTCCCGGCACACAGGGATAAATGGTATTCTGCCATTCATTGCGGGCCTGATGAATGTCGGAATGACACACCCCGCAGTAGAGGATTTCGATCTGCACGTCATTGGGCAGAGGATCGCGGCGATCGAGGGTGAAATGGGCAAGCGGAGCCGTGGCGCTGGCCGCGGAGTAAGCGTGGGTGCGTTTCATCAGGAATAGAGGGTGAGGGTTGGGGGAAGGGGACCGAGAAGGCACTACGTGCTGCTGGTGGGCGAGGGCTTCAAAAGTGATTTGAAGCAGCGTGCGGCACGGCAGACCCTGCTAATAATCCACCCGCACCAAATACAGCCCGTCGGGAATGGCGCATTGGTTGGTCTTCACGCCGGAGGGGTCGTCCAGCAGATCAGCAAACCACGCCTCGCTGTCGCGGCCACGAGCGACTTGCAGGAGGCTGCCGGTGAGCATGCGTACCATCTTGTAAAGGAAGCCGCTGCCTTCGAATTCCAGGGTGAGCAAGTCCTCGCTTTCGATCACCTCCATGCGATGAATGGTGCGCGTGGTGGTCTTTGGGTTGGCACGGCGCAGGGCTTCGCTGAGATCACCGCGATTGGCGCTCAAGCGGGCGAAGTTATGCGTGCCCACGATCCGCTGGGCACAGCGACGGAGCTTGTCCAAGTCGAGCGCGCCATACACGTGCCAGGCGCGACCAACCTCAAAGGGACTCATGGTATCGGCGCGCCAGATGCGATAGCGATACATCTTGCCGGTGGTTTGAAAGCGAGCGTGGAATTCCTGCGTGGCGAACTCGCAGGCCATCACGCGGATGGAAGGCGGCAGCACGGCATTGACGGCGCGCACCCAATTGTGCGGCTCCATGCGCAGCGTGAGCGGCACATCGCAATGGGCGATCTGGGCAAGGGCGTGAACCCCGGCATCCGTGCGGCCCGAGCCCTCGATAATGAGCGGCATCTTCGCTACCACGCCCAGAGCGTGCTGAATCTGATCCTGAATGCTCTGGCCGTTGGGCTGGCTTTGCCATCCCTGCCAGGGCAGGCCGTCGTAGGCGATGGTCAGCTTCAGGCGGCGCTTGTCCTCCGCCACGCTCATCGCCGCCGGTCCTTCCCCTCGTCCATCCAGGGCATGTCCATTTCGGTGTCCGGCAGCAGGAAGCCCTCCGGCCCGCGCTGCGTGTTCAGGTACTCCTGCAAAATCACCACCGCTGCGATCTGATCCACCACACCGGATTTCGGGTCCACCTTCTGTCCGCTGCGTTTCAGAGCGCGCTCAGCGGTGACCGACGACAGCCGCTCATCGACGTATTCGATGGGCACCTCGTGCAGCAGCACCTTGCCGAGCTGATCGCCAAATTTCTCCACCCGCATCGCCGTGGTCCCCTTGTCGCCGCTCATGTGAAACGGCATGCCGATGATGATTTTCACCACGTGCTTCTCCCGCACCAGCCGCACAATTTCGTCCACCGACTGCTTAGAGGCGGCGAGGGTCTTCAAGGGGTTCGCCACCAGTTCCATCTCGTCGCTCAAAGCGAGGCCGATGCGGACGGTGCCGTGGTCGATGCCGAGGATGCGGGACATGAGTGGAATGACGAAATCAGAATGAGGAATGACGAATCAATGACGAAATCCGAACTTCCAATGGCGATCATGCGGCTATTTCGGCGTGTTATTGAGGCCTTCGGTATTCGTCATTGATTGGTCATTCCTCATTCTGATTTCGTCATTTCGCAAAGCGATTCGTCATTCTGCGCAGCGGTCATGTCTTCGTATTCCTGAAGATCGCAGAGAAAATCAGGTTCAGTTCATGAGCTTCTCGCCATAGCTTCCGTGCTTCCAGCTTCTTCTCCGGCATGGCAGTGGCGATCATGCGGAGGAAGTGCTGCGATTCGCGGGCTTCTTTGCGGCAGGTGCCGATGCGATGCTTGAAGTCCCGCTTCGATACTGAATCATCGGCTTCGCAGTAATTGGCACCAATGCTGGTGGCTGCGCCGACGAGCTGGTCAATCAAACGGTTGGTAAGCGAAGACGAAGGCACGGCTTTCAGAAAGCGAATGACGGCCTCGCCAAATTTCGCCGTACGCTCCTCCAAATCGAACACGCGGGTGCTGGCCCCGTACTCTGGCGGGTCTTCGCTGACGGTTCCTGTACCCGTTGGAAGGGACCAGAAGGCGTCTGTTGATTCCATGGCGCGTGATGCTGAGGCGGTTTGAATGACGAGTCGCTTAGCGAAATGACGAAATCAGAATGAGGAATGACGAAGTATGACTCAATGACAGGCTGGAGAACACGTCATGAGCGTTATTGGAACTTCGGATCTCGACATTGATTCGTCATTCCTCATTCTGGTTTCGTCATTCCACAGGCATTCAACACACCATCTCTCAAATCACCCCAACGCCACTTAACGCAACTCCTGCGGCAGCCCATCGACCAGCTTCTTGATGCTTTCCGCGTGGCTCTTGCTGGCAATAAGGATGGCGTCCTTCGACTGCACGACGATGAGGTCCTGTACGCCCAGCAGCGCTACGTGGTTGTCCGTCTGGCTGAAGACGATGTTCCCGCTCGCGTCGAACTGCGCCAGCTTGCAGTTGTGCTGGTTGCCGTTCTTGTCTTGTTGCAGGTAGCGGCCCACGGAGGTCCAGTTGCCCACATCGTCCCAGTCGAAGGTCGCTTCCACGTTCAACACGCGGCTGGCTTTTTCCATCAGCGCGTAGTCGATGGAGAGCTTGGGCAGCTTGCCGAATTGCTTTTTGACTGTGGCGCACATGTCGCGGCTCTTGCGCATCTCAGCCACGAAATCGGCCAGGATAGGCGCGTGACGGCTCAGCTCGCTGAAGATGGCGGGCAACGTCCAAATAAACATGCCGGCGTTCCAGGTGAAGTTGCCCACCGAGATGAAGTGCTCCGCGAGATCAGGGTTCGGCTTCTCGCGGAAGCGCACCACTTCATACACAGAAATGTCTTCGGCCATGCCATTGAGCATGGAGCGGCGCCCGCGCTCGACGTAGCCGTAGCTCGGGCAGGGCCAGGTGGGCTTGATGCCGATGGTGACCAGCGCGCCACTGCTTTCGGCTGCGAAGGCCGCGCCTTGCAGCACCTTTTGGAAGGCGGCCTCGTCTTTGATCAAATGATCCGCAGGCAGCACGATCATGGTGGCGGAGGGATCGCGTGCGGCCACCCAGCCCACGCCCAGGGCAATGGCAGGTGCGGTATCCCGCTTCTCGGGTTCGGCGATGATGTTGCCTTGGGGAAGCTGGGGCAGAAGCTCGCGCACCTTGGCTTCCTGCTGCGCGTTCGTCAGCACCAGGATGTTCTCCGTGGGGATCAGGCCCTTGAGACGGTCCACGGTCAGCTCCAGGAGGGTCTTGTCGCCAAAGAGCTTCAACAACTGCTTGGGCAGGGCATCGCGGCTGACAGGCCAGAAGCGCTGGCCGCTGCCGCCAGCAAGGATCAATGCGTAACGTGGTGGTGGGTTCGCCATGAGAGAAAGTGAGAGGAAAGAGAATGGATGCCAAATCCACTTATGGGCGGGGTCATCCACCAGATGAGGGAGAAAGGTCAGGTCCTTAGCAGAAAAACAGCGTCTGGCGAACAACGAATGCGCATGATGGCTGCACTTTCCACTTTTGGCCTTTCCCGCTTGGCGTATAGTTTTACCGCAATGCAACAGTCACACCACGAACCCGACTACGCTCACTACGCCGCCACCATCGCTCCTGCCGCCCTTGGTTGCGCGCTCGGGCTGCTGTTTGGCCGCGGCATGGAGCGCCGCTCTTCTAACATCGCCGCCCTGGCCCTGCTGGCCACCGGTGCTGTGATGGCTGGGCCCGCTGTGGTGCAACTTGTGCAGGCTGTGGCCAACCGCCCCGCTTCCGCCCGTGGCATCCGTCGCCGTCTGGCTGGCATCCGCGACAGCGGCCTGCCAGACAAAGATGTGGAAGGCTTTTTCATGGACGACATCGGCTTGCCCACGGGCCGTTAATCATCGGTAGGTCCATTGGGTACTGGTTTCCTCCCTGCCAGGCCGGGTATCTTTTCCTTCAGTCTCCTGAGGAAGGGAAACGCGAAATGCCGCCTGCCCTGGCACCGTTGACTCTACATACCCACCACCATGATGATTCAACGCCTGCCGTTCTTGCTGATTGCCGCGTCGTTCGCGTGTGCCGCCGATGCGCCGCCCCTAGTAGCGGCCGGCAGTGCCAAGGCTGCCGCGGCAGAAACGAAGCCTATGCCTGCCGCGACGCCACCGCAGAAGGTGGAGCCTGGGTGGACGGACGAGGATTTTTACCTCCAGGGCGAGTTCGTGGGCACGATGCGTGACAATCCTTTTGCCATGCAGGTCATCTGCCTGGGGAAAGGCAACTTCGACGCCGTCATGCGTCCTGGT
>JAQGPI010000483.1 GCA_028293175.1 Verrucomicrobiaceae bacterium
GGAGATGGGCTACGGCACAAACATGAAGATCATGTGGGGCGTGAAGGAGCGCGTATGGCGGCAGCCAGAGAGCGGCAGCACGTTCTTCTGCAACGGCTCCGTGGTCTCGGATCAGCCCTTCCAGCAGGTGTGGGAGACGAGCCGCGGGCAGGAGGGCAAGCACGGCATCCTGACCAATTTCATCGGTGGCAGCGCGGGGGCGAACTGGACCCCGGAGAGGTTGAAGGCCTTCCCGCACGAGGTGCAGGGCGTCTTCCCCGCACTGGCCGGGCAATGGGACGGCAACCGCGTCATTATGAACTGGCCGCAGACGAAATGGGTGAAGGGCAGCTACAGCGCCCCGCGCACGGGCCAGTACACCTGGATGTACGAGGCGGCGGCGGCAAGCGAACTCAGCGGCGCGCTGGTCTTTGCCGGCGAGCATACCAGTGCGGATTTCGGCGGCTTCATGAACGGCGGCGTGGAATCGGGCCAACGCGCCGCGCGGGAGGTGCTGGCGGGGATGTAGGTGGGCACGACTTGCGCGTCCTACAGCGTATCGCTAGACGCAGGGTTTCAAGAAAGTGGCTTCGGCTTCAGCCGAATCAGGAAGTAGCCGCGCTTCCAAAAGCGTGGGGCCTTCGGCTTGGCAGACCACGCAGCTCCCTCCACCTTCTTGCGAAGGCGGCTACTTTGCGCGGACCATTGATAATGCCCCGCGCCAAGATGTTCTTCTTTTCGTGTAAGGAATTGGTTTGGCTGGTCACTCATTCCAGCGAAACCCAGAACCTCCCATGACCGCTGACCACCAGGAACAACTCTTTCGCCGATGGCTGGCCGATCATGCCGGGCTGCTGTGGAAGGTCGTGCGGGCCTTTGCCGCATTGGCGACCGATCAGGAGGACCTGTTGCAGGAGATCTCGCTTCAACTTTGGAATTCAGTGCCTGCCTTTCGGGGCGATGCGCGTGAGAGCACCTGGATCTATCGCGTTGCTTTCAATACCGCCATCGGCTGGCAGCGCTCAGAGAAGCGGCGGCGACTGAAGCATGAGGCCTTCCTGAAATTCCACGACGAGCCTGCCCACGAGCCCTCTGGAGATAGCGATCTCATCGCGGCGCTGTATGCCGCCATCCGCGAACTGCCGAAGCTGGATGCGTCCCTAGCGCTGATGCTTTTGGATGATCTCAGCTACCGCGAGATGGCCGATGTTTTGGGCATCTCGGAAAACTACGTGGGCGTGAAACTCAACCGCGTGCGCAAACAACTCGCCGACTCATTGAAAGGAGCCCACCATGAGCTTTGAAGAACTCCAGAAGTCCTGGCAGGCCCAAGCACCGGCCCGCAAGATCTCCATTGATGCGGATCTGTTGCTGAAGGAAGTGCGGAGGAATCAAAGCCAGTTCAGGACCACGATCTTCTGGCGCGATTTCCGCGAAGTGGGTGTGGCGGCCTGCATGATCATTTGCTTTTTGTATCACGGTGTCCGGCATCACGATTGGAGCAACTTTCTGGTCGTGGCAGCCTGTGCATGGGTGGGGGCCTTCATGCTCATCGACCGGCTGGCACAACGCAAAAAAACGCCCCTGAACCAGGACCCGCTCAAGGCCTGCATCGAGGCCTCGCATGCTCAGGTCAGCCATCAAATCTGGCTGCTGCGGAATGTCTTTTGGTGGTATCTGCTGCCCATCGCGGCGGCGATCCTTTTGCCGATGTGGTGGACGGCGCTGCACAAAGGCCCGACTGGCACCCACCTTTCGGCGTTCGTTTTGCGCACAACCTTCTTCATGGTTTGCCTCAATTGGGGGATTTATCGCCTGAATCAGAATGCCGTGAAGAAAGGCTTGGAGCCACGACGGAAAGAGCTGGAAACGATGCTTGCTGGATTGCAGTGAGGGGGCGGGATGTTGCCTCTGGGGACGGCTTAGCGGCGCTTGCAAAAGGTGGCGGCGTTAGGCATGGCGAAGCACGGCAACGCTCATCCACCTTCTTGCGAAGGCGGCTACTTGGCGCCAGGCGGTTCCAAGAAAGTGGCTTCGGCTTCAGCCAAATCAGGAAGTAGCTGCGCTCGCAAGAGCGTGGGGCCTTGGGCTTGGAAGAGCACGCCGCCGCTCCATCCACCTTCTTGCGAAGATGGCTACTTGGCACGGACCATGCCCGTGTAGCGGCGGTCTATGACCGTCGGCCATGTGCTTGGAAGATGTCCCATGCCTGGAAGAGCCCCATCCCCGACGGTCATAGACCGCCGCTACACATAGCACAGGAAGTACCCCCTCAAGCCTCCGGCCTTACCACCACGATCTCGCCCAGCAGCGTCTCTTGTTCCACTTGCAGGTGGTTGAGCTTGATCAGCTCCAGCATGGCCAAAAAGGTGACGATCATTTCGCTGCGGCTGCCGGTTTCCGTGAAGAGGGTTTCGAACTTCACGCGCGCGCCCAGGGGCAGCATTTCCAGGAGGTAATCGATCTTCGCGCTGACGGTCCACTGGTCATTGACGATCTCGCGGATGTCATCGGTCTTGTCGAACCGCTTGAGCATCTTCTGGAAGGCGCGGATGAGATCGAACATGTTCACCGAGCCGAGCACGGCGGGCGCGGCTTCCAGATCGGGCATTTCGGGGCTGGTGGCGAAGAATTCATCGGCCTTGATCTCCTGGCGGCCCAGGAATTGCGCGGCGTCCTTGAACTTCTTGTACTCCACGAGCTGGCGGATCAGCTCCCAGCGCGGGTCGTCTTCCTCGCTGTCATCGGCGGCGGCCTGCAGCTCCTTGGGCAGCAGCTCGCGGCTCTTGATGTACATCAAGTTAGCGGCCATGACGATGAACTCGCTGGCGAGCTCCACGTTGAGCAGCTGGAAGGTGTCGATGTAGCGCAGGTACTGCTTGGTGATGCGCTCGATGGAGACTTCATAGATGCCGATCTCATCCTTTTTGATGAGGTACAAAAGCAGATCGAGGGGGCCCTCGAAGATCTCCAGCTTCACCTTGTAATCGTCGTCCACGGCGCGGGGTTTAGCGCACGGGGGGGTGGGTACCAAGTTTTTTTTGTGTTTTGGAGCAGGGAGCGAAGGACAGAAGGGACTTGAAGGACGGAAGGGACGAGGGCGGGCGCAGTGTTGCTCTCGAACCACAGCGTGGTTCTCCTTGAATAGCCTGGGGTCGAACGACCCCAGGTAAGCATCTGTAGATGTTCAGCCCTGGAGGGGCTGGCCCATGCATGTCCGGTTTTGCAATACCCATCGTGCATCGGCCAACCACGCTGTGGTTGATTCAGCATCCCCACTTTACCTGGGGTCGTTCGACCCCAGGCAATTGACGGAGAACCACGCTGTGGTTCAAGACCACAGCGTCCCCTTCCTGCTCTTGCTCTTGCTCTTAATCGTAATCTTCCCTCTGTCAGGCAGCCGCGCGAAGACGGGGAGGTAAGATTACGATTA
>JAQGPI010000486.1 GCA_028293175.1 Verrucomicrobiaceae bacterium
GGGTGCGAAGAGTTCGGTGCAGGAAGAACGGCAGGTGGTCTGGCAGCCTCTGGCACCGGGCGTGCATCCGATCTACAGTGTGGCGATGACCAAGGATGGGCGGTTCGCTGCCTGCGGTCGGTCGAATCAGATTTCGATGTACGACCTCGCCACGCGCCAATTTGTGACCCAGATCGTGGATACGGCGCAGAAGACTGGCACGGCGCACCGCGCGCTGGTGCAGTCGCTCGCCTTCAGCCCGGACGGCACGCGGCTGGCTTCGGGCAGTTTTCGCGAGGTGAAGATCTGGCGGCAGGAGCCAGGAAAGGCCATAGCCCGCAAAGCCGATGCAGCCCTGGGCGCGGTTGTGTCCGTGCTGACGGCTGATGGCAAACAGATGATCAGCGCTGACAAAACAGGGGCGTTGTTGGTGCAGGATGCTGCGACTGGCAAGGCAATCAGAAGAATTGCGGATGTAAGTAAGGCGGGCATCAAGTTGATCAGTGTATCACCGGATGCGACGAAGATTGCCGTTTATAGTGTCGATGGGGTGATCAGTTTGTGGAGCCTTCAAGATGGCAAGAGCCTGGCTTCTAAAGCGGCTGTCAGCGGTGTATATGTCATGGCTTGGACGCGTGATGGGAAGGCTTTTGCGACGGCTGGCGAAGACAAGATCGTGCGCTTGTGGGCGATGCCTGCGGAGGGCGTCATCGAGCTCGCCCTGACCAAAGAATTAAAGGGCGCGTCTGCCGCCATCAAGGTGATGGTGCCGGGCGCTGCACCTGATGAACTCCTCACCGTGAGCGAGAATGGCAAGCTCCTGAACTGGAGTGTAGCAGCCGGGAAATCGGCGGCTGAGATTGCCGCTCCTGGTGTGGTGAGCGTTGATGTTTCACCCGATGGCACGCAGCTTGCGACGGCCAGCAGTGATGGAGTCGTGAGGTTGCTGGAGGCGAAGACGGGCAAGCAAATCAGTGAATTGCGTGGTACTGTCACGGCGGTGCAGAAGACAGCCGGGCTCGAGTGGACAATCGCTGCACAGAGCCTGGAACAGACTTTCCGCAAGACGGTGGCGGACCGGATCGAAGCACAGAACAAGGCGCTCGATGAACTGCTCAAGAAGGCGAATGAAACCATTGCCACCCTCAAAAAGACACTGCCGGAACAGGAGAAGGCGCTGAAGCCGCTGACCGATGCCAAGCTGGCTGCCCAAAAGGTCCAGGACGATGTGAGCGCCCTTATTACCAAAGCCCCCGGGGGCAAGGCGGATGCAGCTCTAGAAAAGCAGCAGACAGACGCAGAAAAGAAATTGGAGGCTGCGACGGCGGCTGAAATGTCTGCTCTGACGGCCTTCTCGGCGCTTCAGAGAAACGAGAAAGACGCTGAGGCTGACGTACAACGTATTACGGAAGCCAAGACGAGAAACACAAGTGACCTTGCCAAAGCCAAGGCGGCGGGCGAAGCCGCGAAGAAGCTACAGGACAAGGCCTCCGCAGACCTCGTAGCGGCGAAACAGGCTCTTGCGACGCCCGGTGGCAAGCTTCTTGCCGTGCGTTTTTCCGCTGACGGGCAAAAGATTGGCGCGGCCTTGGGCGATGGTTCGTTGAGCGTGTGGGCCGCAGCTTCCGCCACGCCGCTAGAGCAGCAATCGGTGGCCGGGACTTTCACTTCAGCAGCCCTTGTCGCCCCCGCTAATGGTACGTTTACGGCCAGCTTTGACAACGGCTCTGCTTGCACCACCGCCCCGCCTACGCGCTGGGTGTTGGAGCGCGTGCTGGGCGGTGATAAAAGTCGCGTGGGATTTGCAGACCGTGTTAATACCGTACGTTTCAGCCCGGATGGCAAGACCTTGGCCACGGGAGGGGGCGAGCCTTCGCGTTCTGGCGATATTATTTTATTCGATATCGCCACCGGCAAGGCGGTCAAGACCTGGAAGGAGCGTCATGATGACACCGTGCTGAGTCTCGATTTTTCGCCTGACGGCAAGCTGCTGGCATCCGGCGGGGCGGACAAGATCGCTAGGGTCACGGACATTGCAACGGGCAAACAGGTGAACCTGTTCGAGAGCCACACGCATCATGTCATGGGCGTGGCTTTCCGGGCGGATGGCCGTGTGCTCGCCACTGCCGGTGCAGACGGCGTGGTGATCTCCTGGGACATGACCATCGGCGAACGAAAGAAGAAAATCGAGGGCTGGACCAAGGAAGTGACTTCCCTTCAATTCATTGGCGCCACCGCTCAGATCGTGACTTCCGCCGGCGACAACTTGGTCCGCATTGTCAATGACGACGGCGGCGAAGTCCGCTCGATTTCCAAGCTTCCCGATTTCATGCAGTCCGCTGCCAGCACCGCTACTGGCGGCACCATCATCGGTGGTGGCGAGGACAGTGTCCTGCGCGTCTGGGACGGCACGAACGGGAAGGAAGTGGCGATGTTTGGGGCGAAGTGACGGGTTTTGCGAAGGCTCCCGGCAGCATCATGCTGCGAGGAATCCCCGATAAATTGGCCCCGCAGCGGACGTAGTTTACTCCACATGTCCTCTATCATCCAACCACCCTCCATTGTCCGCTGCGCAGGTCCTATGTCCCGGCGCGGATTCATGCAGGTCGGCCTTACCGGTATGGCGGCGCTGAGCTGGCCCGGGCTGCTGCGGCTGCGGGCAGAGAATGCGGCAAAGCCAAAGAACGAGCGTACGGCAGTGATCATGGTGTGGTTGCCGGGGGGTCTGTCGCACATCGACTCTTATGATCCGAAGCCGGAGATCGGCAGCGAGTATCGCGGTCCGTTCAAGACTATCGCGACCAAAGTGCCGGGCATGCGCTTCACGGAGTTGATGCCGATGCAGGCCAGAATTGCCGACAAGTTCACCGTTTTGCGCTCGATGAACCAGAAGGCCGGTGGTCATCCGGCGGGATCGATGCAGATGCTTTCAGGAGACTCCGACGAACGCGACAAGCCGAAGCCGCGCCTGCCGGACTGGATGTCAGTAACGAATTATTTGCGCTCGAAAGGCGGCAAACGCAGCAATCCGCTGCCCAATTACGTGGGCGTGAATCCGCCGTTGGAATACAACGGCCCTGCGTATCTGGGCGATGCCTATTCGCCGTTTTCCGTTAGCGATGATCCCAGCAGGCCTAACTTCCAGGTACCGAACATCGGCCTCTCAAGTGCGGCGGAAACCAGGCGTTTGAGCGACCGGATCGCCTTGCGGCAGCAGCTCGACAAGATGGAGCGGGCTTTCGACCGGGAAGGGGAGTTGGGAGCTCTCGACCAGTTTGAAACGCAGGCCATGACCTTGCTGACGAATCCGAAAACACGCGATGCCTTTGACCTAGCCAAAGAGGATGCGCACACCCGTGACCGCTATGGCCGCAATCGCTGGGGTCAGCAGTTGCTTCTTGCACGCAGGCTGGTCGAGTCTGGAGTGGAAGTCGTCACCAGCAGCCTCAGCGGTCCGCTCTGCGGTCGGGTGGCCAACTGGGATGATCACGCGGTGAATCATCATGTGTTCGACGGGCTACGCTTCCGGATGGGCAACTATGACCGCGCGGTTTCGGCATTGATTGATGACATCTATGCACGCGGCCTAGACAAGCGTGTGCTGGTGGTTGTCACCGGTGAGTTTGGCCGCACGCCGAAGATCAATTTCGACCGCAGCACCGGTGCTGGTGATGCTAGTGCCGCTGCGGGTACTTTGCAGCCGGGCCGCGATCACTGGCCCCGTGCTTTCTCCAATATTTGGGCGGGCGGCGGCATCCAGACCGGTGGCCTCATTGGTGCGACGGACAAGCGCGGAGAAGATGTGATTGAGCGCCCCTGTGGCCCCGGAGACTTCCTGTCCACCATCTATCACCATCTAGGCATCGACTCGTCGAAGGTGACCATTGATGACCTTAACGGCCGGCCAACGCGTATTGTGGCGGACGGACGGCCCATTCCGGAATTGATGGGCCGCACAGCGTGAAGACTACTGCTCTTTCTAACAACAAGATGCGAGTAATAAGACCAAGGCTTCTGCTGGTGACCCTCTTTCTTCCGGCACTCCCGGTGATGGCGGCGGCACCCACTCTCACTTTCGAAAAGGATGTGCGCCCGATCTTCAAAGCACATTGTACGCATTGTCACGGCGAGGAGGAGAAGCCGGAAGGCGGCGTGGACCTGCGGCTGCGTCGGTTCATGGATAAGATTCTGAAGGGTGGCGAGCATCTGCTGGTGCCAGGACAGCCAGGACAGAGCGAGGTGGTGGACATCATCCGTCGTGGCGACATGCCGAAGAAGGGCAAGCAGGTGTCGGGGGCGGAGCTGGCCATCATTGAACAATGGATTGCGGAGGGCGCGAGGACCGCGAAGCCGGAGCCCATGTTGCTGGCGGCCGGTGCTTTGATCTCTGATGATGACCGCGAGTACTGGGCCTTCCAGCCGGTGAAACGCCCGGTGGTGCCGGTCAATGTGGACACGGCAAAAGTGCGCACACCGGTGGATGCGTTTGTGCTGCTAAAGATGGGCGAAAAAGGCCTCACCTTTGCGCCAGAAGCCGACCGCCGCTCATTGATTCGCCGGCTGTCGCTCGATCTGACCGGCCTGCCACCGGAGCTGGATGATGTGGAAGCCTTTGTTGCCGACAAGTCTCCGGATGCCTATGAGCGGCTGGTGGAAAAGTTGCTCGGTTCGCAGGCCTATGGCGAACGCTGGGCGCGGCATTGGCTCGATGTGGTGGGCTATGCGGATTCGAATGGCTACTCCGAAGCCGATTCCGTGCGGCCGCATGCCTGGCGTTATCGCGATTATGTGATCCGTTCGGTGAACGAGGACAAGCCCTGGGACCAGTTCATTCAGGAGCAGCTCGCAGGTGATGAACTGGCCGGTGCCACGCATGCGGACACCCAAGCCGCCGTGCTGGATCCGAAGAAGCGCGATGACCTGATCGCCACTGCCTTTCTGCGCATGGCACCGGATGGAACCGGCGATCCTGTGGATGATTCGAAGCTGGCGAAGAACCAGGTGATCGCCGAGCAGATGAAGATAACTTCATCATCATTGCTAGGCCTAACAGTCGGCTGCGCGCAATGCCACGATCATCGCTATGATCCAATCACCCAGGTGGATTACTACCGCATGCGTGCCATCTTTGATCCCGCCTACAACTGGGAGGCGTGGAGACCCCCGTCGCAGCGCCTGTATTCGCTCTACACCCCGGAAGAAAAAGCAAAAGCAAACGCGATTGAACTGAAGGTGGGCGAGATCAACCGCGAGGCGCAGGCAATGAGCAAAAAGTTCCTCGATGAGATCTTCGAAAAGGAGATCGTCAAGCTCCCGGAAGCCGATCGTAAGCCCTACCGAGAGGCCCGTGCGACAGACAAGAACAAGCAGACCCCGGAGCAGAAGGCGCTGATCAAGAAGTACCCCTCGGCGCTGGCGCTCTACTCGCTCAATTTATATGACCAGAAGTTGCAAGACCTGGTGGACGCGAAGGTGGCTGAGGGAACTAAGCTGAGGGCAACCAAGCCCGCCGAAGGCTTCATCATGGGACTTACCGAATTGAAAGGAAAGGTGCCAGCCTCGAAGCTCTTCAACCGTGGCGATCACGACCAGCCGAAGCAGGCGGTGACACCGGGCGAGCTGACCGTGCTTGAGGGCCCCATGATCGAGCCTTTCAAGCCTGTGCCGCTCAGCTCCGGTTCGACCGGCCGCCGTCTTGCCTACGCGCAGTGGCTGACCAGTGGCAGGCATCCGCTTGTATCACGAGTGCTGGTAAACCGCTTCTGGTTGAACCATATGGGCCGTGGCATAGTGAATACGCCGGGTGATTTTGGCAAGCAAGGGGAGCTGCCTTCGCATCCCGAATTGCTCGACTGGCTGGCGGATGAATTCGTGAAGGGCGGCTGGAAGTTAAAGCCGCTGCACCGTCTCATCGTTCTGAGTAACGCTTACCGCCAGTCATCTGTTAGTCCTGCATCGCTGGGTGCCGATCCTGAAAACAGGCTGTACGCGCGGTTCAAGGTGCAGCGCCTGGATGCCGAGGCCTTGCGCGATTCGATGCTGGCGGTCACTGATTCGTTGGTTAGGTCCGCTTATGGCACGCCCAGCGGCATCGGTCGTGATCCGGCGGGCCGCATTGTGGTGGGTAAGGACAAGGGCACAATTTCGGTGTTTAAGGTGGAGAGCGCGGGCCAGGATGATTTCCGCCGCTCGATTTACGTGCAGGCGCGCCGCAGCACGCCGCTGACGGTTCTCGACGCCTTTGACTCGCCCACGATGGTGCCAAACTGCGAGATGCGCCGCCAGAGCACGGTGGCACCGCAGTCATTGCTCATGATGAACGACACTTTTATTTTGGAGACTTCCAAGCATCTGGCGGAACACCTTCAAGC
>JAQGPI010000553.1 GCA_028293175.1 Verrucomicrobiaceae bacterium
TCAGGTGTGGCGCTGGATGGTGCTGGCAATGTTTACTTTACCGACGAGACGAACAATACCCTACGGAAGTGGACGGCTGCAACTCAGGCCGTGACGACTCTGGTGTCCTCCGGGCTGAGTCTTCCCAATGCATTGGCCCTCGACAGCACTGGCAATGTTTTCATTTCTGATTATGGAACGGGTAAGCTTAAAAAGTGGACCGTCGGGACTGGCCAGATGGCCAATGTACCGAACGTTTTCTCCAGCCACGGCGTGGCGGTGGACGGCACTGGCAATCTTTACATCGCCAATTTCAACGGCAACAAAATCCAGAAGTGGCTGTCAGCCACGCAGACGGTGATAACACTGGCGGCCGCCATTCCAAATTATCCGAACAACCTCGCTGTGGACGGTTCAGGCAATGTCTACGTCAACGATTTTCAAAACAACCAAGTCAACAAATGGACAGCGGCGACGCAGGTCTCTTCGACCCTTATTAGGCCGGGAATATTGAGCTCTGCCGGAGGTCTGGCGGCAGATGGTGATGGGAATCTCTACATTGCAGACGCAGGCAACAATGCGATCAGGAAGTGGACGGCTGCCAGCGAAACGTTGAGCACGCTTGTTTCCACGGGGCTAAATTTTCCCACCGGCGTGGCAGTGGATGGCGCGGGAAATATTTACATTGCGGACAACGGTAACAACGGGCCGGTGTCAGCGATGGTGTGGTGAGCTACCATTTTTCCGCTAACAGCGGCCTTGCACGGACTGCCCACCTCAATGTTTTGGGGCGGTCGGTCACGGTCAAGCAGATGAGCGGCATCGGAGAGCTTTCCATGCTTTCAACTTCCGCTGGCACCCTTGCTCCTGTCTTTGCTTCCGCCACGGGGGGCTACACTGTCCACGTTTCCAATGCCACTACCAATGTGACGGTGTATGCCACGTCTTTTGACTCCAACGCTGCTCTGCGCGAAAAAGACAATTTAAGTGATTTTACGCCCGTTTCAGGCGCAGGGCGCATGGTTTCTCTCAACCCCGGCACCAATGTCGTGATCGTTCGAGTGACTTCCGAGGACGGCTCGACAAGCCGGGACTACACTTTGACGATCATTCGGGCGGTATCTGTAGACACCATACGACCGGCTGCCGCCATTGCCTCGCCGCTAGCGGCGGCGAGGGTGAACGAAGGGGTAAACGGCACAACCATTGTGAAAGGCTCCGCTTCCGATAACAAAGGCATCGCACTGGTGGAGGTGCGGACCAATGACGGCGACTTTGTGCAGGTACCTTTTACGCTCTCGGCAAATCATCTCAACGCAAGTTATTCAGCGCTTATCAGCCCTGCTCCTGGACTCAACACTATTGCTGTCCGAAGCACTGACACTTCAGGCAATGTCTCGATGATCGTGTCTCGGTCCTTCACTTATGTTGTCATGCGCCCTCTGTCCTTGGGAACCACCGAGGGCGGCACGGTCAAGGTCTCGCCAGCATTTTTGGATGGGAAAGCACAAGTAGGCGTGACTTATACAGTCACAGCGACGCCCCGAGCCGGCTACTTGATGGATTTCTGGGATGCGCCTGGGCTCGTCTTGGCCATGGAGAACCCTACCAAGGTGACCTTTGTAATGCCTTCAGATCAGCCCGAAGCAACGGTAACCGCGCACTTTCTTTTTAATCCTTTCCCGGCGGTAGCAGGATCGTACAGCGGCATCATAGGCTCCAAGACAGGCTCTGCAACGAACATCCGTACCACGGGCTTCTTCACCGCCACGGTGACCAGCCCTTCCGGACTCTTTACCGGCAAAGTGACAATAGGCGGATCAGATATCCCGCTTACTGGGCGATTTGATCCACACACCGGAGCGTTCAACCTTGGAAATGCGTTCAGCAATCTGGCTTTGGCGCTCACTCTAGACATCAATGATCCAGCCCAATCCGGTTCGGCGAAGATCACCGGCACCATCACACAACGAAAACTCGGATTGCAGCAAAGCGTCTCCACATTCAGCGCGGATCTCGCCACTTTCAGCGCCGCGCATCATGTGCCTGCCTTCCTGCTTGCAGTGGGCAATCCAACCCAAAATGGTGTTTTTACGGTCGCACTTCCGGCCAGGACATCGCAAACCGGGCTAACCTCAGCACAGTACCCGCAGGGCTCGGAAATTGGCAGGGTAACGGTTACGA
This sequence comes from Verrucomicrobiaceae bacterium, assembly GCA_028293175.1. Taxonomy (GTDB): domain Bacteria; phylum Verrucomicrobiota; class Verrucomicrobiia; order Verrucomicrobiales; family Verrucomicrobiaceae; genus CAINXC01. The sequence continues at coordinate 2,164 of JAQGPI010000553.1, forward strand.
CCGCAGGGGTAGCGACTTTGGCCGGTACCCTGGCGGATGGCACCGCCGTGACATGCTCGGCACCACTATCGAGAACCTTCCAATGGCCGCTTTTTGCGCTGCTGTACAACCGACAGGGTGCCATCGCAGCCCAAACAATCTTCAGCTCCTTGCCCAATACAGATCTCAGCGCTAGCTCGATGCTTTGGATCAAGCCCTCCTCTCCTGGCCAGTACTATCCGTGGGGCTGGGAGAGCGGCATCTATACAAGTCTGATGGAAGCGCATTACACCGTGCCTTACTATTCAGCTGCCCTGCCTCTGCTGAGGCCCGTCAGCCTCGCGGGCAATGCTGTCCTCACCTTCAATCAAGGTGGCTTGTCGGCACCGCTGGTGAAGGCCGTGAATGTCGCGACCACGAACAAGGTGACCCCTGCCGGGATGCCCGATGCCACTTTCGCTGCCACCATCAATGCCACCACCGGCTTGGTCTCGGGCAGCTTCAATTACCCATCTTTGCCAGTGCAAACTACCAAGTTCAGCGGAGCCATTCTGCAGAAGGGATTTAACAGGGGCGCTTTCGGCTGGTTTCTCACTCCCCCGCCCGTGAACGTTGATGGCGATGGCCAGGGCGGCAATGTGAGCCTGCTGGGCCGTTGAACGGCGCCTTTCGATGGCTAGGGGAAGCCGGTGATCAGTCTTCAATCGCCGTATTCGGGTTGAATCCGGATAACCTCTGTCGTAACGCCATGGCCTATGCTTCAGCTTCCCAATCGCGATTTTGCAGCCTTCATTTTTGACTGCGACGGCACCCTGGTTGATTCCATGCCGCTCCACTATGTTGCCTGGGTGGAGAGCCTGCGGCATCACAACGCCACCTTTGAATTCACGGAAGATATTTTCTACAGCTATGCGGGCGTGCGAGAGCAGGACACTGTCGCAGCGCTGAATCTCAAGCACGGCACCAATGTGGACCCCGATAGTGTGGCGGAGATGAAGGCGACGATTTTCCACACGCGGATACCGGAAGTGAAAACGGTGCCGCCGGTGGTTCAAGT
>JAQGPI010000555.1 GCA_028293175.1 Verrucomicrobiaceae bacterium
CGCAGGCCGGAGGCTGCTTCGCGGTCCGCATGCAGCACGCCAAAGGCGAGGGCATCCGCGAAGGTAAAGGTGATCAGCCGCTCGCCACTGGTGATGGAGAGCGTCTCAGCGCCCTCGAAGCCAATGAGCGAAGCCAATGAGCGCATGCTACGCGCTGTATCGGCGGCATGGCTCTGGAAATCTTGGGCGGGCTTGCCACCGGTGCCGTAGGCAATGGCGGTGCCATCCATTACCGCGACTGCCGCGAGCACGCCCGAGAGCTGGCTGGTAAGCTGGACCACGCGGTCCGCGTCAAGCCGGTCCGATGCACCCAGCAGGGCACGCAGCAGCATCTGCTCGGAATCGCCACTCACGCTGCCGAGCGTAATTGAAGGCGCTTTGCTGGCAGGAGCAGCCGCTGGCATAAAAGCACGTGGAGCTTCAGGAGCGGATGGGAAAACAAGGGCTGGTGAAGGCGGCAGGCTGGCTGCCGCGAGCGGTGTGAACGTCGGAGGAAAATCGGGTGTCGCTGGTTCAGGAGCCGGAGCGACGGGCTCGGGCGTTGGCTGTGATACAGCGTGAGGCTGAGGCAGGAATGGATTGTCTCCCATGCCGGCAAAAGGATCGCTTTCTGCAGGAGGTTGAGGCCTAGCCATCTCTGGTTCGGGTCGTGCGACAGGGAAAAGGGATGGTGCAGACACCGAAGCAGCGACTGCCCCGAAAGGCAGAACTTCAGCTTGCGGTGGTAGCTGTGGAGCTGCAGGAGCAAAGAGCTGCTCGCTCCCGAGACCGCCCTCGGCTTCATTGGGGCGTGGAGGTTCGAAGTAAGCCGTTTGCGACTTTCCAGTCCAGTCGCCTGCGTTGGCGGCGAAGGGATCAAAGCTGGTAAGCGGTTGCACCTTGGGCTGCGCAGGCGGCACAAAAGCCTCTGGCTCTTGTGCAGGAGCTGGCGGCTCCGGAGACCGTGGTGCTGGCGTGGGTGAGAAGGGCAGTTGGAAGCCCAGCGGTTGGATGATTCCCGATGGGGCCGAAGGCGCAGCAGCAGAGGCCGGTGCCTCGGGCATCACTGGGAGGAAGGTCGCAACTGGAGCAGCCGATGGCGCAGGCGCTGCAGGTGCCTGAGCAGGTTCTGCTGCCAGCGGACCAGACCCACCGGAAACCGGAGGCAGAAGATGAAAAATCTCATTCGCAGGCACCCGCACATTAAAGTCGCGTTTGCCATGGGCGATCACAGTGCGGAAGGTATTTTCTGTGCCATCAATGATAGTGCCCAGATCAATGACTACCTGGCCAGAGGGCAATTGCTGACGTACCAGCGAAGACGACAGCTTGGTGTTGATCCAAGCAGGAATGAAGTTTGGATCGAAGCCCAGATCCTGCGGCGTCTGGCCTTTCAGCACCGCCGCCAGGGAGATGTCCACGGTGTCATCGGCAGGCTTGGCAGCCGCTCCAGCCATAGGCCGGGAAGGTGCGGTCGGCATTGCGGGAAGTGTAAACGATGAGGAACCCGCGGAAGGCTGAATCGGCGGCGAACTGAAGGGCACCGCACCTAGCTTGGGCGGTTCTGGTGTCGTGGGCCGAGGGGTCGGCTCAAAGGACGCACCACCGCCGGCGAACGGCGAAGCGCCGGGCTCAGGCTGCTTGGGTGCCGCAGGCATCCCGAAAGACGAAGCGGCGGCGGGAGCAGGGAAAGGTGATCCGCCAGTTGGCATCGCAAAGGGCGAGCCACTCGCATGGGGCGGAGAGAAGGGAGGCTCGGCACCCATCGAAGGAACAGTAAACGGCGAGGTATTGCCGCTGCCACTACCGAAAGGCGAAGCCCCACCAGCGTGAGATTGCTCAGCAAAGGGGGAGCCACCTTGGGGCTGAGCCGCAAACGGTGAGCCGCCTTGGGGTTGCGGAGCAAAAGGTGAACCGCCGCTCATAGGCTGCGGTGGGAAGGGCAAACCGTTTTCCTGGGGTTGAGGAACAAACGGTGAGCCACCTTGAGGCTGTGCCGCAAAGGGTGACCCCCCGCCCTGGGGTTGCGGAGCAAAGGTTGAACCTCCACCTTGAGGCGACGCTCCGAAAGGCGAGCTGCTTTGAGGCTGGGGAGCGAACGGCGACGCCGCTGAAGGGGCGGTAAACGGAGAAATGTTTTCGACAGGAACCTGAGCCTGCATTGCGAAAGGGGAAGCAGACTGGGGAGCGAACGGCCCGCCTGCCAGTTCAGGATCAGTGACCGGCGACGAAGCGCTGGAAAGCAGCGACGTAAAGGAATTCAGCCCCTGTTGCGATGGGAGTGGAGGCGGAGACGCCCCAAACGGCCCCGCCGGGGAGGTACCAAAGGGACTCTGCCCATGAGGTGGTGCGGATGTCGGCTCCTGGGCCGCAAAAGGCGAAGCTGGCTGCTGAAAGCCGAACGGACTCGCCACCGAAGGTGGCGAAGGGGGAATCGCCTGGCCCGGCAATTGCAGCGCGGGCATAGGCGCAAAGTCGGTCTGCGAAGGGATCGCTGGGGGCACTCCGGCAGGCCGGCGAGGCGGCAGTGCTCCGGCAGGCCGCATACCGCCCGTGGGTGTCTGCATTGACATTTCTGGCGGAGCTGGACTAAAGGCAAAAGGACTTCCACCGGACGCTGCTCCAGAGGGCGGTGCTGGTTGCTGAAACATCGGTGGCTGGGAAGTGCCTGATGCACCCCTGCCCGACATCAGCGCCACTAACTTATGGTGAGGCAGCGGCACCACACGAGGATCCTGCGGGGACACGGGTACCTGGAAGAGCACCGGACATACACGATACACTTCAAATACTGGCACTGACAACGATCCATCGGCAAGCGCGGCTTCAAGAGCCTGCGGCGAAATAGTCACTGGCTGGTCGGGCGATGCTCCCCCACCCCGCACAAGTTCTGGCGGAAGTTGTGGCAGCAGGTCACCAACGGTCAGCGAGACCCCTTCCTGAGCTCCAAAAGGAGAAAAGGGCGAGCCACCTGGGCGTGCATTCACTGGCTGGCCTTGCATGTCCTCTCCTTGGTCGCGAGCTTTAAAGATTGAACCACCAAAACCGATATTGCCGGCCGGGTCCACTGGCATTCCAAATGGATTGGGGGAGACTGCCGTCGTGGCTCCGCCCGTACCAAACATGGGAAACTCGCCAGTGCTCCCGCCTGGCTCACCCTCCGGCTGCGCCCCTTTTTGGAAGATATTACGGATCGAAAAAGCCATGAAATGGAAAGGTGATGACGGAAGTTAACTAAATATTATGGTGATTGTAATATTTATTGAACTTTGTTCAACCAGAAAAAATGAGCACGTTATATGGTGATCCTAATTATTAAGAGAACTTAAATCAACTTTTTTTTCGGCACAAAAACTTTGCCACCAATGACTCTCAACAGCGGTGGAACTAGTCTGCTGGGATTTGTTCGCTCATAGCGCGCTCGTTGGAAAATATGTGCTCACGCGCTTACAGCACCAGATGCCCTAGGGCCAGCAAACCGTAATAAGTGTATTCGCAGTCCAGCGTATCATCCGTCCAGTTACCGTGGAAACCGCCTTCCGCATTCCACAGGCTGTCGACGAAATCCAGGCACGGCTCCTTGATTCGCGAGATGTCTGCTTCCGCACCTACCAAACCATGAAGGGAGACGGCAGTAGAAAGCAGGTCGGGGATGGGTGCTTGGGGGAACGCTACAAAGCCACCGGCAGGTAGGCAGCAGCCCCTCAGCCATTCGATGCAGGTCGCGGGCACCTCCCAGCGCTGCCGGCGATACAGCGCCATCGCTGCGGCCGTAGCAGGAGCAATGGCCAGGGCAATACCTGGTTCATTAGTCCAGCCGCCATCCGGCGCGAGCAGCGCATCCATACAAGCTTTCACCTCTTCTGCTCGTGGCAACGGCAACTGCAGATCTTCATAGGCGGCCGCCCCCAGCAGGCAGCCATAGCAACTGCCTACTGAACGCCCCTTCGCAGCGTGGAATCCCCCGCCCGGCGTGCGGTATTCCTCAATCCTCTCCGCCATCCGCTGGCGTTGCGTTTCAGAAAAACCATCCCCGCCGAGCGCAGACCAGCAGCGGGCGAGGCAGCAGAGGTGGACGAAATCCAGCCCTTCGCCGTCGCCTAATTTTGCCAACCACACGGCGATACGTTCGCGCGGCAGTTCCGCCTGCAAAGCCAACAGCCCTTCGACGCCGAATACGGTGTAATACAGATCCGCCTTGCCGTCGCGGTTTCGAAAAGCGCCCTCCTCCATGAGCTGCGAGCGCAGGAATTTCTCCACCAGCGCTGTGGATTCCCCCAGCGCCCGTGGGGCCAGCCTCGCAACCTGCAGCATCTCCAGCCTGAACGACATTCGCCATCTGCTAGCCCGCCGCGCGGCGTACACAATCAAAAGCTGCGGTTTGTTTGGCCGGTATTACCGCCCTTGTCCTAATCCCTCAAGAAATCGCTGGCTGGGAGGGTGAAGTGCCTTATTTTCAAACTTTCCATGCCATCGGAGTTCGACATTCAATACGCCCTCGAAAACACTCATGTTCTCTATGAACCGGACCGCCGCATCGACACCTTCGGCAGCACGCAGTTTGAGTTCGAAATCGTCAGTGAATTGATGGATGCCATTGATACGGTGCGAGTGCGCAGCGGTCGTATTGAGGCGCAAAAACCTATGATCCTGCGGGCAAATGCCGGAGCCGCCGACTTCGATTTTGAAGGCTTCAGTCCCAAGGCCGAGGCTTTTGGTCGTTGGCTGAAGGAAAACATTCATAATCTGGCGCTGCTTCGTTACGGCTTCACCTTCAGCCGCGTAGAGATCGCCGAGCATGTCGTACATGAATCCATGGCCAATGTGTGTGGCAAGCTGGTGGCCGACACTCGCGCCTCCGGCAACCCCATGCGCGCTGTGATTCAAGGCGTGGACGACACCTGGGAGATCAGTCTTCTCAAATTCACTGTGGAAATGATCGAGAAGTCCAAGAGCATCAACGAATTCGACTTCAAACGACGCGGCTTGCTGTAGTAAAACTCCAGCCCAGCCCGTTACTCTTTTCCGATGGCCCGCGCGCAGATCAAGCTCCTGCTTTTCCTCATCACCCTGGGGATCGTGGTCGGCTGTTTCGCTACCGCCTTGTGGATTTATCAGAACATCATGCTGCCGGAGAAGCAGACCCAGGCGGATATCAAGCAGATGCAGGCCCCGGGACGTCCGCCTCCCGACCCAGGTGCCCGCCGTTTCGATGCCGCCGTAGAACTCTTGCGCGATGGCAAGCTCACCGAAGGGCGCGACGCCCTTTACAAGCTGCTTCAGCAATTCCCCAAATCCGCCACCTGCGGCGAGGCCAAGCGCATCCTTGGAGAGATGAACATGGATGCCCTATGTTCACTGGACCTCTCCGGGGGCAAAAAGGACTATATTGTACAGCCACGGGATGCCTTGGTAGCTATTGCCAAAAAAAATCATACCAGCATGGAAGCCATCTGCCGCTTCAATGCCCTCACGAGTTTCAATCTCCAGCCCGGGGAGCATCTGTTTCTCATCCCACTGGATTTCGATATGGTGCTCAACAGTGCCACTGGCAAACTCACGCTGCTGCAAAATGGCCTCTTCTTCAAGGAGTACACCGCTCTAAAGGTGGCGCTGAACCCGGGCACCAAAAGTCCCTCAGAAATGGAAAAAGGCAACAAGTCCTCCATCAACGGCGGCAAAACCATCACTCCCGACTCTGCAGATTTTATGTAGGCG
>JAQGPI010000562.1 GCA_028293175.1 Verrucomicrobiaceae bacterium
TCACGTCCTCGCGATGGTTGCCCAGTTCGCTCAGGCGGTGGTATTCCTTGGGGCCCAGATAGATCTCGTAATTGATGGTCTTGGATGCTTCAGGCGCGAGGTCCAGAGGTGCCATGCCGATGGCGCCCTGGATGCCGTGATCAGCCTTGGCCCCCGCATGGTCCTTGAACTCATCATGGGAGTGGTCCACCAGAAACGGTTCGGCCCATACGCGGCCCTGCACCCGCACCCCGGGCTGCTCGGTGGTGGAGATGATGTGCGCGTAGAACCGGCTCGAAACACCGCCAAAGCGGAAGTCTTCATACGGTCCGCCGGCAAATTCCGTCTTCGCGGCCGACATCAGGCCTGCGGTGAAATAAGTCGCTTCCTTGTAATCCGAGTCCCCGCCGTTGTTCCAGAAGACCGCGGCTGGCACAATGTCGCCTGGGCTGAGCGAGGCAGCGGCACCGGCATAGATGTAATGCTGATCAGACTTGTGGGCCACCGTGCCCTTGTTCGTCAGGGTGATAGCCATCCGGAGCATATGCGGATCGGTACCGGGGCCTTCGGTGACGCTGAAGGTCTTGCGAATCGACAGATTGTCCGCCGTGGTGCCTTCAAAAGTGACGGCTTTGTCCGTGGCTTCGACGATCTTGTAAGGCGTTTCGTCCGCCGTTTTGGCTTCCCGCCGGAAGGCGCCGATGGCGTCTTTGGCCAGGGTATTGAGCACTACCTGATCCTGCGCCGCAAGATGGGCTTCCTTCACGCCGCCACCCTTGGTGCTGAGCACATAGCGCACGCTGTCGATCTTTAGTTCGCGGGTCTCTTCCGGCAGGGCTGCGGCAGCACCTGGGGTAACTGGAGCACCGGGTGCGGCGGGGGTCGTCTTGGCGGCCTCGGCTGTTGCTGCCGTTCCTGCTGCAGGCGTCGCGGGAGCCGTGGCGGCGGGCACGGGCTTCGTCTTGGGAAGCTGGCTGGTGTAATACAAGTTGAGCCCCATGAGGGTACAACAGATGGTGACGACGATCCAGGCTTTGCGATCCATAGAGAAAGGGGGAGGGAAAAAGAGCTATTGAGGGGGGGCGGAAGGAGGGGGCGGCTCGCAGCCGGGCACCGGATCGAACCCCTGCCCGCCCCAAGGCTGGCAGCGGCAGATGCGTTTGATTCCCAGCCAGCCGCCCTTGAGCACGCCATGACGCATGACGGCCTGGAGAAAGTACTCCGAGCAGGTGGGCTGAAAACGGCAGCCCGAGCCCGGGCCGCTGAGGAAGTGAAGCCCGGGCGAGACAAAACGCTGATAGCCGCGAATGAGCAGGCGGACGATCGCTTTCATGTCTTGGGCGGGCGGCTGGATTTGAGAATTCCCGCGCGCTGCGCGGTGCGGAGAACATCATGGCGCAAATCGGCCACGGCGGCATCGGCAGCACGCCAGCGGCCAATGATAACGAGCAAAAGCCCGTCCGCCAGTTTCTCCTGCTCCTCACGGATCACCTGCCGCAAACTGCGGCGGATGCGGTTGCGGACAACGGCATTGCCCAGCTTTTTGCTGGTGATGAGGCCGAAACGGAACTTTTCGACCTCCGTAGCACGCAGCACGGAGAGAACGACGAAGCGACCTGGAAAGGAGGTGCCCTCCGCACGCACGCGGGCAAATTCCCCCGTGGCTTTCATGCGCAAGTCAGCCGGCAGTCGCATACATCAGGCGCGCCAGGCGGCCTAGTCGGTCACCTTGGCGTGGCAATGGCGCTTGAAATGCACCTCGACGCCCTTGGGAACCAAGCGCTTGCGGCCCACCAGACGGCGACGGCGAAGGATTTCGCGGCCGTTCTTGGTCTTCATGCGGGCGCGGAAGCCGAACTGCTGTTTGCGGGTCCGCTTGGATGGTTGGTAGGTTCTCTTCGTGTGCATATGCGTGTCTGGGGTCTAAAGGGTGCCGATCAGCAGGGACAGGCCGTAATGAAACGACGACAATCCCGGCAAAGGGGCGGGCATACTAGCCGGTTCAAGTTTGTTGTCAAATGTCGCCTTTGCTGGTGTTGAGAGGGAAATCGTCCTCTCATTCGAGAGAAAGCGGGCGCAGCCCTGTGGAAAAAACTCGGTAGGGAAGAGCTGCGTCTCGTCCAAACTAGAGCGGGCAGAGGTGGGGGCGCGAACATCTCCATCTCTGCCGCCGCCTCCGCCCACCGATATCTCGACGAGACGCAGCTCGTCCCCCTACCGGGTTTGTTCGACGGGCTGCGCCCGTGGGATCAATATTACTGACAAGCCCGCCAATATATGAATGATACAACTTCATTGACCAGTCTGCCTCTATGAACCGTTTCATCGCCGTGCGCGCCAGCATGATCATCGCAGGCGTTTTCCAACCCACGCTTTGGCTCGCTGCGCTGTTTTTTTATGCTTGGGATTGGAGCCTCTTCTGGGTAGTGCTCCCCTTCGCGTGCGGCTCGGCAATTCCAGCACTGCCTGTGCTTTGTTCAGACCCCAAGCAGGAGGTAAAGTTCGACAAGGCGTCGTTTCCTCGCCTGATCTTGGGCGTCGGCTTGTTTATAGCCGTTTTATGGCTTTTTCAGCAGCCCTTTTTCAAGGCATGGATGGACCAGATCTATCTCCGCCCCTACCTCAACAAGTACATGCTTGCGGGCGCGACCTTGATCGCGGGCGCTTGTGTTCTCACCAATGTGCGCAAGGCGCTTCGTTTGCGGCCCTCGGATGAATATTAGACGGGGTGGTGCCCCCAACTCAATCCACATAAAGGAACTCATTCGAGCTCATCAGCGCATGGCACAGCGCGGCAAGGCCCAGGAGATCGGGCGCAGCGGGAGTCTTGGCGACGGGGCCGGTGGCGACGTCGAAGATGGCGGGATTCCTTTGATAATGCTCGGTCTGCGCCTGCACGAAGGCGACGGCTTCCTCCACTTCCGACATGCTCGGAGCGTGGCCATAGCTGAGCTGCCAGGCGCGCTCGATCTGCTTCCGAATATCAACGCCGCACTCGCTTTGCAGGCGCTTGGCGAAGAAGCTGGCAAACTCGCGCATGTAGCTGTTGTTCATCAGCAAGAGGCTCTGCGGGCTCACGGTAGTGACGTTGCGGTCCGTGCAGTTCGGCTCCATCGTCGGCGCGTCGAAAGTGGTGAACATCTCGAAGGGCTTGGTGCGGCGCACCTGCACGTACATGCTCTTGCGGTACTCCTCGCCATTGAGCGGGATGTACTTGCCGGTCTGGCGGCCTGCGGTGTCGGAAGTATCTACGCCGATCACGACCTGACCCTGCTCATCAAAGGCCACGGGAATGGGTTTGCCGGTGATCTCCGTGTTCAACTTGCCGCCCACGGCGAGCAAGGCATCGCGCAGGGTTTCAGCTTCCAGGCGACGCACATTCTGGCGGCTGAGCAGGCGGTTGTCCGGATCGATGCGCTCACGATCTCCGTCGCGCTTGGATGACTGCCGGTAGGTGGCGCTGGTCATGATCAGGCGGTGCAAATTCTTCAAGCTCCAGCCCTTGGCCATGAAATCCGTCGCCAGCCAGTCGAGCAATTCAGGGTGGCTGGGCTTCTGGCCGAGCTGACCAAAATCGCCCACGCTCTGGACGATGCCCTTGCCGAAATGATGCGCCCACACGCGGTTCACCATCACCCGGGCGAGCAGCGGATGCTTGCCATCGGTGAGGCTGTTGGCAAAGGCGAGACGCCGGCCGGTGGTGGGCAGCTCCTTGGCCTTTTCCGGGAACTCCACGTTGCGCTGACCGGCCAGGATCATGAGCTCGCCGGGCAGCACTTTTTCCTTCGGCTGCTCGGGATCGCCGCGATTGAAAACAAAGGTGGCCGGGATGGTGGCGGCGGTCTTCGGCGTCTCCTCAAAGGCATGCACGAACTCCTCCACCGGCTTCTTGGCGCGCACGGTGGCGGCTTCCTCCGTCATCTTCTTCAGATCAGCCGCGTAGTGCGTGTTGTAAGTGGTGTCGTAAAGATAGAGCGAACCGGAGGAGAGCTTCTCCACGCTGGGATTGTCCTTCAGCAGCTTCTTCTGAGCCGGGGTGCGCTTGGCGAGCGCCGTGCGGTAGGCGGCGCGCAGATCATCGCGGATGGCGGCATCGCGCTTTTCCAGTTCCTTCTCCAGCACGGCGGTGATGAACTCCTCGCCCTTGGCGATGCGGGCGTCGTCGATCTTCTTGGCCTCGGCCTCGATCTTGTTCGCCACCACGCGCTCTGAATCGGTGAGCAGCGAGACAAGACGGCCCGCAGGTGTGCGCCATGTCTTGGTATCAAAACCCGGCTCAAAGATGGCGCGCATCCGATAATAATCGGCCTGTGTGATCGGGTCATAACGATGATCGTGGCATTGCGCGCAGCCCACCGTCATGCCATAGAGGCTGGTGCTGATGACCTTGATCGTCTCCGCCACGGTGGCGTTGCGCGAGACCATATCGTTCTGCACGCCGGTGCCATCGGGCGACATGCGCAGGAAGCCGGTGGCGGTGATCTTTTCGATCGCATCGGGGCTCAAATTCTTGTGAGGCAGCGGCACCATCTCATCGCCC
>JAQGPI010000569.1 GCA_028293175.1 Verrucomicrobiaceae bacterium
GTGAGATCATTTCCACGCTGCCGTCGGGTTCCAGCCAGAGCTGCGGGGCCTTGCCGATGCTGTTGTAGTTGCTGGCCATGGCGTAGCCATACGCACCAGCGTCGTGCAGCAACAGCAGGTCACCGGCTTCCGGCCGTGGCAGCATGCGCGGCTGGAGTAGCTCCTGGTCATCGCGGGTGAAAACATCGCCGCTTTCGCAGAGAGGGCCGGCCACGACGATGGGCTCCTCCGGGCGCTCGGCACCATCATGCGGCAGGACCGTGATGCGATGGAATGAACCATACATGGCGGGGCGCACCAGATCGACGAAGCCTGCATCCACCATGGCGAAAGTGACGCCAGAACCCTTAGCGTTGTCGCGGGTGTACTTCACATCGGATACGCGTGAAACGAGGGTGCAGGAAGGGGCGACGTAGTAACGACCGGGCTCGATTTCGAGACGGATCGGGCGACCGGCTGCAGCGCACAGGCGCTCACGGCAATCAGCAAAGAGCTTCTTCAAGCGGTCAAGCGGCACAGTGGCGGCGGGATCGCGGTAGTTGTGTGGAATACCGCCGCCGAGGCTCACGGCGCGCAGGTCCGGAAGCTGGGGAAGGAATTCAGCGAACTCTTCCGCCAGACGGGTCAGGTTCTCGACCAACTCATCGAACTGCGGCCCGCTGCCGATATGGGCATGCAGCATGTGCACGGGGAAACCAGCGGCCTTGGCGCTCGCGGCGGTCGTGATGAAATCTTCAAACCAGATGCCGTGCTTGGAGCTGGGGCCGCCAGTATCGCAGGCGTTCACGTGGCCATGGCCGAAGCCCGGGTTCACACGGATGGAGATGCCACCCTTGTAGCCCGCCTTCTTCAAATCTTGAATCTGTCCGGGGCTGCCGATGTTGGGCAGCACGCCATGCTTGAGCACCACTTCCATCGCGTTGTCGCGGAACACATCGCAAGTGAGGCAGACTTCCTCGGGGTCCTGGCCCCCGGAGTAGCCTGCACCGATGGCACGCAGCACTTCGTTCCCCGAAACCGCATCAATCCAGATGCCCGCCTTGCGCATCTCCTTCAGGATGGCAGTGGCTGGACAGGCCTTCATCGCGAACCGCGCCTGCACACCCGGCGTATCCGAGATGTAGCGGATGTCGGCAATGCGCTTGCGCAGCACGGCGGCATCATACAGCCAGAAGGGAGTTCCTACTTTTTCGGCCAGGGCGGAGAGGAGTTCAGTCGAGGAGGTCATGGGTAAAGGCGGCCTGCTTTATAAGCCCCGGTCCCTGTCATGCAAGTGCGGCGTGATTGGGGGTGGAAAAGACAGTGTCGCGCGGGGAGAGGTCCGGATGAGCAATTCAAACATCTTAGGGTCCGAGAGTCTCCATGCCAACAAGACAAGCAGCACGTGGACTACCCAGACAAGCGATGCACGTCCAGGGGTAGGATACCAATTGCCATCTATTTCTCGGTCTTGAGAGGCAAACTAGGCATGCAGAAACGCAGTCCCGGGCCGACGCCAAAATAACCACCGCATGTCTAAAACACGGGGATCAGAGCGAAACCGAGCCAGATGACAAATGGGCCAACCACTTTTCCGAGCACCGTTTCCTGTGTCCCGATGACCCATTCGTTTGTTAATTTCATAAATTCCGGACAGCGGGTTTCACCCCATTGAGGCCAATCAGATGTGAGCTACAATCTTTATCAGTTAGCTGTAGTTGTTGAGAAAAATTTGGGCTCGTCACTTGGGAGGGTGGCGGGCCCATTTTCGTTGGAAGCTTGGACTCGCCCGTTGAAAACTTTTCATTGGTTTTGACAGTCTCTTTCATTACAAAGCGATTGCGACACCCCGGGGGAGGGCTTCAATAGGCGTCCCCCAACACCTATCACCATGAGCGCCCCCGCCACTTCCCATTGGACACGATTTCAGAAGCATTTCGTGCGCTACGCCGACCTCGGATTCTCGATCGACGTGAGCCGCATGGCTTTCGGTGAGGATTTGTTCGCCACCCTGGCTCCCCGCATAGAGCGGGCGTTCGCGGACATGAAGGCGGTAGAGAGCGGTGCAATTGCCAATCCGGACGAGGGCCGCATGGTGGGCCACTACTGGCTGCGCAATCCTGATCTGGCCCCGACGGCTGAGCTCAAGAAGGAGATTACCACGACTCTAGATGCGACGCTGAAGTTTGCCGAGGACGTGCGCGAGGGCCGCATCCTGGCCCCGAATGGCGTGAAGTATGACCGGGTGCTAGTGGTGGGCATCGGTGGCTCGGCTTTGGGGCCGCAGCTCGTTTCAGATGCGCTGGCGACGGCGCGCCCGCCGCTGGCAATTGACTTTCTGGACAACACAGATCCCGATGGCATAGACCGCATCACCACCCGGATTGGCGCGGGATTGGCGACGACGCTGACACTGGTGATTTCGAAGTCGGGCGGTACCAAGGAAACGCGCAATGGCATGCTGGAGACAGAGCGTGCTTACAAGGCCCAGGGCTTGAATTTCGCCAAGCAGGCGGTGGCAGTGACGGGCGAAGGCAGCGAGCTGGGCAAGCATTCGAAGAGCCAGGGATGGTCGGCAATGTTCCCGATGTGGGACTGGGTGGGCGGCCGCACTTCATTGATGAGCGCGGTGGGCACAATTGCCGCCGCCTTGCAGGGCGTGAACGTGCGGCAGTTCCTGGCCGGTGCCGCGGCGATGGACGAGAAGACTCGCAGCCTGCCGGCCGAGCAGAACGCCGCCATGCTGCTGGCGCTGATGTGGTATCACGCTGGCAAGGGCAAGGGGCTGAAGGACATGGTGGTGCTGCCGTACAAGGATCGTCTGGTGCTGTTCAGCAAGTACCTCCAGCAGCTGGTGATGGAGTCGTTGGGCAAGGAGCACGATCTGGACGGCAATACGGTGAACCAGGGCATTGCAGTGTACGGCAACAAGGGCTCGACCGATCAGCACGCGTATGTGCAGCAGCTTCGCGATGGAGTGAACAATTTCTTTGCTACTTTCATTCAGGTGGGCAAAGCAAGGTCCGGCGAGGCCTTCGAAGTGGAGCCTGGATTCCAGAGCGGCGACTACTTGCAGGGTTTCCTGCGCGGCACGCGCAAGGCGCTGGCGGAAAGTGCCCGCGAGTCGATCACGCTGGGCATTGCGGAAGTGAATGCCTTCAGCCTAGGCATGCTCATCGGGCTGTTCGAGCGCACGGTGTCGTTCTACGCCAGTCTGGTGAACATCAATGCGTATCACCAGCCAGGAGTGGAGGCGGGCAAGAAGGCCGCGACCGCATTCCTGAAGCTGATGGGCGAAGTGAAAGGCGCGCTGACAGCCTCCAGCCAGACGGCTGACGAGGTTGCCACCACGCTGGGTGCTGATCCTGAGGACGTGTTTCATCTGCTCACACACCTTGCCGCCAATGGACAGGCGGTGGTCACCCTAGGGGCAAGTCCGGCGGCGGATTCTTTCGCTTCGTAGCCGGGGCCATCCTTTGGTTGCATGGGGGGCAATCATCCCTATGCTGCTCAGGTGCCTCGTCTTTAATCATGTCCAACGTTCCGTTAGCGGCCCAAATCGCCTGCCTCATCCTTACGTTTCTGTTCTTTTGCTCGTTTAGCGTTGCCAGAGAACCGCGGGGATGGCGTCGCCTATTTCAAGCGACCTTTTCCAAAGGTGGGGAGGTGTCGGTGAACAAGAACAAGGTCATCGATGAAAACCTCAAAACGTACGGTATCATCATCGCCATGGTGCTGCTGGTGGCGGATGTCAGCTTGTTCGTTTGGGGCATGACTTATACCGACCGGATGAGGGCGGCGCACCAGAC
>JAQGPI010000603.1 GCA_028293175.1 Verrucomicrobiaceae bacterium
TATGAGGGCGAAGCTGCCGTACCGGTATTGAAACCAGCCGCTGAACAGCCGCGCGACAACCCACCGCCGAGCAAGCGCGCGCTAGCGGAACGCAAAGATATCAAGGCCATGCATGATTACCGGGCCACCGTGGGCGGCAAGCAGGTACGCATCCTGCGCGGCGAGTTCCACCGCCACACGGAAATCAGTGGCGATGGGGCAGGGGACGGTCCCCTGGAAGACATGTGGCGCTACGGCATGGATGCAGCCGGTATGGACTGGCTTGGCAATGGCGACCACGACAACGGCAATGGCCGCGAGTACACCTGGTGGCTCACGCAGAAGACCACGGATGCCTTCCACCTGCCGGGCAAATTCACGCCTATGTTCAGCTATGAGCGAAGCGTCAGCTATCCTGAAGGACATCGTAACTGCGTCTTCGCCCAGCGCGGTGTACGGACCCTGCCACGGCTGCCGATGAGTGACCGCAAAGAGTTCGCCCCGGCTCCTGACACCACCATGCTTTACAAGTACCTGCATCTGTTCAGCGGTGTATGTGCCAGCCATACCAGCGTCACCAGCATGGGCACGGACTGGCGCAACAATGATCCCGAGGTGGAGCCGATGGTGGAAGTGTACCAAGGCGCGCGCCAGAACTACGAGTATCCCGGCTGCCCGCGCTGCCCCACGGAAAATGATTCCATTGGCGGCTGGGAGCCTGCGGGTTTCATCTCTAATGCCTTCGCCAAAGGCTACCGCTTCGCATTCGAGAGCAGCTCCGATCATGGCTCCACCCACCTCAGCTATGCCATGGTCTATGCGGAGGATACCACCCGCGAGGCTATCCTCGCCGCCATGAAGAAGCGCCACACCTATGGCGCAACGGACAACATCATCGCCGAGACCCACTGCAAAGCCACCAACGGCGTTGACCAAGTCATGGGCGATGAATTCAAGGTCAAGGGTGCGCCCACCATCGACATCAAGCTGATCGGCACCATGCCCTTCGCCAAGATCACCATTGTGAAGGACAATGTGGAAGTGCAGGTGACCACGCCCAATGAAAAGGACGTGCATTTCACCTGGACCGATCCCAAGCCTGAGGCCGGGAAGACTAGCTACTACTATGTGCGCGGCGAGCAGTCCAACAGCGAACTTGTCTGGTGCTCGCCCATGTGGATCACGCTGGAGTGAGGGTTGCAATGGACCTGCCGGTTGTGTAGAATTGACCTATGATCCGCGAAACGGACAGCTCTGCGTCGATGGACGACTGGGATGATATTCCAGTCCCAGACGTGTCAAATCTGATCACTGAGGATGATACACCTGTGGACAATCAGTTTTCCGAGATGCAGATGCGGCTGCTCACAGAGTCACTCAGCACCTCGTGGCGGCCTGGCATACCCTTTGTGGCCATGGCGAATGTGGGCGTGTATGTGGCGCTCAACCGTCCTGCGGTGGTGCCGGATGTGCTGGTAACAACAGGGGTCTCCAGGCCGCCTGATCTTATGCGTAAAGATCACCGGGCCTATCTCACCTGGATGTTCGATGGCAAGGTGCCAGAGGTTGTGATCGAAATCGTTTCCAACAAAAAAGGCGAAGAGCTGGGGCGCAAGTTTCGGGAGTATGCCCACATCGGCGTCCGTTGGTATGTGGTCTTTGATCCCTTGCGGCAGATTCAAGACGAGGCCCTGGCGGTTTTTGAACTGGCAGGCAAAGGTTACAAAACCATGGACACCGCCCAATTTCCGTTGGGACCGGGGCTTGGTTTGAAATTGTGGGAAGGTGAGTTTGAAAGGCTTCGCGGGACTTGGCTGCGCTGGGTGGATGGCGAGGGCAAGCTGTTGCTGACGGGAGCCGAATCGGCTGAAAGGCAGAAGCTGCGGGCCGACAGGCTGGCCGCCAAGCTCCGCGAACTCGGAGTCGATCCAGAGTGAGGCCGAAGCGCGGGTGGATGATGCGTTATGTTCTATTGCCATGCCTGTGGATACTTATGCCCAGCATGGCGCGCGCACATCCTTCAGATGTCAGCGAGATGCGTGTTAAACTCACGCATGAGACGGTGGAGTTCCGTCTCTCCCTCAACCTGCTCACGCTTTCACGCATTGTCGTCGTAGATGCCGATCACAACCAGCGCATCACGCCCCAGGAAATCGCAAAGGCGGTGCCCACGGCGGCGGCCTGGCTGAAAAAGAAGATCCTCGTGAGTGTGAATGAGACCGAGTCGGATCTAGGCGACTTCAAAGGCTATGAGAACGTATGGCCCAAAAGCGCCACTCAGGAAGTGACCGATCAGGAGGCTTCCCAACGGTACGTGGATTTCAACTTTGTCCGGCCCTGGCCTGCGGGGGTGCTGGAGGTGTGGACGGGATTTCAGATATTTGCCCAGGTAGGCGACCAGCACACGGTTCACGCCATTTACCAGCAGCAAGGCCAGCCCGACCTGCCCGTGGAATTCACCCAGCAGGAGCCGGAGTACCTCTATGATACGGGATGGGATGGCAGGGCGGCGGCCACCCAATCACCCAAACCGGCAAAGCCACTGCCATGGGGAGCGATCTGCTCCATCGCCCTTGTGATGGCTGGAGGCTTTGTCATAGGCCGTCGCCAAAAGGCGAAACAGCGGCACCATCACCGCTGATCGAGTTCATCCAGCGTATTGGTCACGTATCCGGCGGACCCTTTGGACGAGATCACGCGGGCGGGTATACCCACTGCCACGCCGTTCTCAGGCACATCGTGAGTCACCACTGCATTGGCACCGATGGCCGCACAATCGCTGATCTTGATAGCACCGATGACCTTGGCTCCTGGCCCAACGTAAACCCGGTTGCCAAGTTCAGGGCATCCCTTTTTTTCGCCGCGCCCATTGCTGCCGAGGGTAACTTCGTGGCCGATGGCGCAGTCGCAGCCGATCTTCACCCGCCAGTTGATCACGATCATGAAGGGGTGGCCAAGATAGAGCCCGGGGCCGATGTCGCCCAGTGGGTCCATGAACACCATCAGCTTCATGGAGAGGCGGTTAAACCAGAAGCGCAATGGCAAATAAAGCGTCCAGCGCAGCCAGGGCCGAAGGCGGGTGAAACGGCAGAGGCGCATCAGAAGGGTAAGGCGAAAGCCGGGCTCAAACCGCAAGGCATGCCTCCAGTGGCGACCTGCCAGCCCGGCCTCATAACGATAGAGATCGGCTTTGATGCAGTGCTTGAGCTCGTTCCAGGTCATCTCCATGGGTGCGAGATCATTGGCCAGACAAGGCAGCGGCGCGAGCGCATTTGAAGGTAGTTAAGACACATTAAATATATACTTACTTGTCTGTGACAAAAATGGAGCGTCAGAACGGTGTCGTAACTTCGTTCTAGAGCCGGGTAACTACACAGGGGGAATGGCAGTTTTTCTGCTGTCTCTTTGGCCGGGCTTGTAGTTGCGGCGACGTGAATTTCAGCTAATTATCGGTATACCTCCCCACTATGCTATTTGCCCGTTCAGACAACTACCACTGGAGTCACACGGTCCGGCATTTCCTGTTCGACGGCATTTTCTGTGCCCTGGGTTTCTGGATGGCTGTTGCGTTGCGGTTTCAAGAATTGCTGCCTGAGAAAACGTGGTCATACCTTCCTGCGGTGATGATGGCAGCGCTGACGCTGCCAGTCGCCTGCTACATTTGCGGTCTGTATTCGCCTGTGGAATCCGACCGGCGGACGAGGGAAAGGCTGGCGCTGGTGTGTCTTTCGCTTGGCGTCATGACCCTGGTGGTGCTGGCGGTGGGATCAATCAATTTCGATGCTCGCGTAGGCCGTGGGGTGCAGGCTATTGGCATTGGTCTTACGGCTGTGTTGGTTCTAGGGCATCATGTCATCCTCTGCCAGAGGTTGGGGTCAAAGCCTGAGCGGCTCGCCTGCGTCATCAGTCAGCCGCAGGATGAGGCTGCGGTGGCAGCCTTTGCCAAGCTGGACCGAATGCATCGCAACCTCGTGGGCGTATTCACTACGGCGGGAATGGCACCCCCATTGCATCTTCCCTGGCTAGGAACGGTGGATGAGATCGAAGCTAGGGTGGGGGAGTTGGGCATTACCCGGGTGGTCTGCATGGATGAGCACCTCTTTCACTCCACCACAGCGCGCTCGCTGCGCGTGCTGCGTTACAATGGCGTACGTGTCACCACCTTGGCGCAAGCTTTTGAGGATTCATATCAAACCGTGGCATTGGAACTGGTGAGTGATCTATGGCTGCTCACGGCCTCGGCCCACCCGGAGGTGGTTTATATCCGCAAATTGAAGCGGGCCTTTGATATCCTGGTGGTACTCGCCCTGCTCCTCGTGCTGGGACCGGTTTGCCTTCTCGGCATGCTTCTTGTTTTGATCACTTGTGGGCGGCCTATCTTTTACCGTCAGGTGAGGACTGGCCGGCTAGGCAAGCCATTTGAAATTCTGAAGCTGCGCAGCATGCGCACGGATGCGGAGGTGGCCGGTGCGCAATGGTGCGGCAAAAAGGACCCCCGGGTGACGCCGCTGGGCAATTTCATGCGCAAGTTCCGCATTGATGAGATTCCCCAGCTTTTTAACATTCTGAAGGGCGAAATGAGCTTCGTGGGTCCGCGCCCGGAGCGGCCGGAGTTCATTGAGCAACTCGTCAAAGAAATCCCCTTGTTCAGCGAACGGCTCATGCTGCCCCCAGGCCTCACCGGCTGGGCGCAGGTGA
>JAQGPI010000393.1 GCA_028293175.1 Verrucomicrobiaceae bacterium
GCTTTTAACCCTTTCGCGGCCATGCGGTTCAGTGATGCTAGGGGACGTCGAGATGTATGCCATTGAGTTCTTCGACTTGTGGTGGATTCATTCCGAACGCGAGGACTACGGATGGTTTACCAGTGAGGAAGATGCCGTTGAGCACTTGAAGGCGCTGTTGACCGGTTAAACGAAGCAGGATGACCTTGGAGAGGTTCAGGTGACACTACGTGCTTCCTGAGCCTCTACACCTTCTAAGCTTTCGATTAAGCAGGCAACTTCACTCTCCCAAGATCTCACGCGGATGGGTCATGAGCTCAGCAATGGTCGTTAAATCTTCATCGTCGAAACCCACCTTCAGACAATGGCGAACATCCTCAGCGTCCATGCCGAGGTGTCTTGCCAGCCAGTCGTTTGTATGGCCTTCGGTCTCCTGCCACACTCGGATCTGGGTTATGGTGGGCGGTCCTTGCAATTCATCAAGGCTCATGGCGGTAACATTCTTCACGATAATCAATCAAACAAGGGGTTCAAAAACGGCGCATTAGCCTGGAGCAAATCTGCCGCCGGCCTTTAAAGTCTAAGCGATGAGACTGACATCCTCAACTGTTCCTTCAGTCACGAGCGACCTGGGCGCCGCATCAGTAGGATGGCTGCAAGGAACGGCAGTGCAAAGCAGGGTCATGGATCCAGTCTCATGCCGCAAAGAATTCTGATACACCAGAGGTGGTCTGCGAATAGCCGCGTTACTCGGAAAGCTTTGGCACCTCTCCGCAGATAGCGAGGGCCCGCAGAGCCTGGGCTGTGCTGATATAGGTGCTGTAGTGATAGGTGTCACGGAATAGGGACTTCATCCACCACCGCCCACTGACTCGTTGGTTTGCCTTTAACCAAGCTACGCCCTTTTGAATTCGGGGATTAGACACTGGGATGCCTTCTTCGCGGAGCAGTACAATAGCCCACGCGGTCATATAAGGATCGCTGCCGGGGTTTGCAGCATCAGGTTCGGACTGTATCATGGCCACCACTTTCGGGTCCATTTTCTCGTGCCACCTCATGATGTCAGAAATCCTCCGTGTGGACCATCCGCCGTCTGCGAGTTGCTGACGCCAAAGCATGGATACCGCATTCTTGCGGACCGCCTCTGGCACGACATCGGGCATGAGAGCTGCCAGTTGAAGCTTCAATGCCAGCTCATAATCGCTCACCGGCGCATGTAAACGCAGCCAGCCCTTCATCGCATTAATTCTCTTCAGAAGTGCAGGTTCTTCAATGGAAGCGAGCCAGCCTGGGGCATTTGCAACCGCGCGTGCTGCTTGCACCGTAAGCTCGAAAGCAGTGGTAATGTAAGGTATCTCCACCTGTGCGATGGGTTTGAAATACGCATCTTCGGCCATGCAAGTAAACATGTGCCTCAGAGCCTTGTCTGTGTCTGGTGACAAAGCCCCGGCTACATACTTGTCCCAAGAGGCGAGGCCCTCGGCCAGCCAGACAGATTTAATACTGCTTCCGCCCGGCTTCTTCGGAATGCTACTGACAAAATCTTCCCTGACCTCGCTACTTGGCTTGCCCAACAGCGGCGTCACCACTGGCCGCTCCACCATGTAAACGCCGCTTGTATGGCACGCCACGCAGCTCTTTTCCCGAACCCAATAGTGAGCGCCATCGTCCAAGTACTTTTTGGCGGCAAGGATTGTGTCTGGTCCGAAGGCCTTGACCGTAGGCTCATCTGCGGTAGCCGCCGGCACTTCAATACCGTCTGATTTGTACTGATAGAGGATTTTGCTGTGGGCACTGGCCACCAGTGGGGTTTGGCCGGTTGTAACGCTTTCAGGAGGCGTTTTTTGGCTCAGGGCTGGACAGTCACTGCCGGAAGCAAGTCCCACTGCATACATGAACGAGATCAGGCCGAGGGTGATAGGAGTGTACCGGTGATGCATGGGCATCGCAGTTCTACGTGCTCGGGAATATTATTCTTGTTTGAATAACCCTATCTGAAAAACTACCAAAGGCGGACCCGGCTTGTTCGCGGCATGGAGCATTTCACCGCTCACCGCGTTTAGAGTTTGTTGGTTATCAAGATTCCCATCTGGATTAGCGAACGAGACAGCAGTCATCCACCAATCAACAGATGCCATTCCATTGGCATGGGATCGGTTTCGTTTCAATCCTCGTCTCCTGTCTCCCAAAGACTAGCCGCAACCGGTTTGGATTCCGGTGAGCCCTTCTGGCGCAGGAAAATCGACAGAACCACCATCGCCGCCATGGCAAGGAATTCGCTTTGCCAGTTCTGAAGCGATTCAAACCAAAACCGGGATGTGCACATGTATTCGCCAAGCGAAACGCCAGCTTTACCCTTTGCCATCTGCTCTTCGCTATAAACGCCTGCACCACCAAGGGCATGGAGTATAGAAGACATGAGAAAGAGCAAAATGAAGGCGAGGCTGAGCGAGTTCTCGTAAACCTTTAAAATCCAGCCTCCCTTTCGCACAGGCCACGGAGCATCTTTTTTATGTGAGCTCTGCCGTGGATCTTCATCTTGCGGGCTCTTTTCATCGGGATCTTTCGATTCTTATGATCCCTTCTGAAACAGGCATGCAGTCAGTAGCACGTAGGCTGCCATTTGGAGGAACTCACTTTCCCAGTTCTCCATCGTTGCCTCCAGAAAATGCGGAGACTTTAAATACTCGCTGACGCTCAACGCCTTCAGCCCCCTTTCCTCCCGGTCTGAATTATATTCAAGGTGGCCAACAACCGCCTGGCCAGCCCAGAATCCAAAAAAGCTCAGGAGCAGTACGATGGATAGTCCATGATAACGAAAGATGTGCTTCATGAGATGGGCTTACCGGTTCATTGCCGGACCAATAGAACGCCTAGCGCTTCCGCTTGTTTGGCGATTCATGAACTACCATGATCGAAGGGTAGTGTTTTGGCCAATGCCTCCGTTCAAGATGTTGGTGGGAAATTTATTATGCAACACGTCCCCGTCCTGTGATCATTCGATAGATCGCGAGGAGGATGATCGATCCAACGACGGAAGCAATGAAGCCAACGGGTTCCCCATCGTGGTACCATCCCAGGCTTCGCCCCAAAAACCCGGCGATAATCGAACCGACAATACCGATGATGATGGTCACGATGATTCCTCCAGGATCTTTCCCCGGCATGATCATCTTGGCTAGTGCGCCGACAATGAGACCGATAACAATCATTCCGATGATGGACATATTTTTGGATTTAGAGGTTAGTGTGCTACGAGACATTTTCTTATCGATTTTCGGACAGCCTTTGCGTGTGTCCACCCATGCCAGTCATGAAAAAAACGTGATCAACATCAGTCTCTTGAAGGCTACAAACGGAGGTGCCGAGGGCGGACCTGGAACGAATGCGCGCTTTCCAACATGGTAAGCTGATGGTGGCGCAGGATGTGGCGAAGGTCAGCTATGATCCCCTTATTGAACCACAGCTCCTAGTGGTGCCGTCGCCATGACAATGTCTGGTTGTCCCAGAGTGCTGCTTCTCTTTGAATCACCAGGCAAAGCTCAAGCCAAAAATTCTGAGCGGCGTCGGCTCGTAATGGGACACGCAAATCAGTTGATCTGAAGTTCTGGGCAAGGAGGTGCTTTAACAAATCGCTGGTACATTTGGAAAGCCTCAACGGTATATTAGGAGAATGTGAATTATGCCGGGTCCATGGCAATAGCTAAATAAGGAGCTGTGCGGCTGCTGGAATGGCGGGCGACTTCCTTCGGCGTACCAGTGGCGACAATGAGCCCGCCCTCGTCACCTGCTCCCGGGCCCATGTCGATGATCCAGTCCGCCGCTGCCGCGAGCTGCATGTCGTGTTCCACCACGATCACGGTATTGCCCGCATCCACCAGTCCATGAAGCTGTGACATCAGCTTCTCCACATCGGAGGGATGCAGACCGGTGGTAGGCTCATCGAGAATGTAGAGAGTATTGCCACGGCTCATACGTTGCAACTCAGTGGCAAGCTTGATTCGCTGGGCTTCGCCGCCTGAGAGCTCCGTTGCTGGCTGACCAAGGCGTAGGTAGCCCAGACCCACTTGGCGAAGCACATCCAGCGGGCGGGCAAGGGCAGGTTCAAGGGTAAAGAACTCCCACGCTGCCTCAACTGTAAGCGCAAGAACCTCGGCAATGTTTTTCCCTTGATGCACCACCTGCAGGGTCTGCTCATTGTAACGCGAACCGTGGCATACCGGACATGGCGTATAGACGCTGGGGAGGAACAGCAGCTCGACAAAGACGAAGCCCTCGCCTGCGCAGTTTTCGCATCTACCCTTTGGCATGTTAAACGAAAAGCGCCCGGCATCATAACACCGGGATTTTGCCATTGGAGAGGCGGCAAAGAGCTTCCGCACTTGGTCAAACAAACCTGTATAGGTGGCAAGGTTCGAGCGAGGGGTTCGGCCGATTGCTTTTTGATCCACGAGCACCAAACGCTTGATTGCTTCCATGCCGCCAGCGACTTCTCCTCCGAGGGTCACGACTTCATCTGCTTCCAGGTCTTCGGCTTCATCGCTGTCCGTCGGCAATTCGTGGCCAAGGCTTTTACTGACCAGCTCCACCAGCGCCTGGCTTACCAGCGTGGATTTGCCGGATCCAGAGACCCCCGTTACTACTGTGAACACACCCAGCGGGAATGCTGCGTCCAGACCCTGCAAATTGTTCCGTGTAATGCCCTTGAGCTGCAACCAGCCATGCGCCTTCCGATGCTCTCTGGCGGCCCGTGAGCTATCAGCAAACAGGTGCAGTTGCGTTTGGGATATTGTGACATTTTTCAATCCCATCTGAGGGCCGCTGTACAGTATCTCGCCGCCCTGATCGCCCGCGCCAGGTCCGACATCAACGATCCAGTCCGCGCGCCTGATCACCTCCAGCTCATGCTCAACCACAAACAGCGAATTTCCCGCCGCCTTCAGTTTCGCCAATGCGTCGAGCAAGGCCTCCGTATCAGCCGGATGCAGGCCGGCTGAAGGTTCATCGAGCACATAGACAACACCGAACAAATTGGACCTAACCTGAGTTGCAAGACGCAGGCGCTGAAGCTCGCCCGGAGACAAGGTGGGCGTGCTGCGGTCCAGCGACAAATAACCCAGTCCAAGATCAAGCACGACTTGAAGTCTTGACCACACATCCTGCGCAATTCGCTGAGTGACCACGGCCTTCTCGGGATGCTCCAAGCTCAATTTTTCCCATCCCTTCACCTCACCCAGGACATAGGGCCTCACCACCGCCGCCAATTCCTTCAATGGCATGGCAGAAAGGCTGCCAATATCCTGCCCTGCGAAGGTGACGGACAATGACTCCGCTCGCAGCCGCTTACCATGACACAGCGGACATTCGCTGCTGACCATATAGCGGGCAACCCGCTTTTTCATCGAAGCGCTTTCGGTTTTGGCGAAAGTCTCCAGCACATACCGCCTCGCTCCTGTGAAGGTGCCCATGTAATCAGGCGTTTCCCGCTTTTTTATCGCCTGCTCGATTCGCTGGTGATTCCATCCTGCATACACCGGGACCTCCGGACGTTCATCAGTAAAGAGCAACCATTGGCGGTCCTTCATCGGCAAATCCTTCCAAGGGATATCAATGTCGTAGCCGAGCGTGGTGATGATATCCCGCAGGTTCTGCCCATGCCAGGCCGGAGGCCAGGCGGCAATGGCGCGTTCACGAATAGTGAGTGTGTCATCCGGCACCATCGACTGCTCCGTGGCATCATACACACGCCCCAGGCCATGGCATTGAGAGCAGGCACCCTCGGCCGTATTAGGCGAAAACGATTCGGCATAAAGCAACTCCTGGCCGGAAGGATAATCACCCGCACGCGAGTACAGCATTCGCAGCAGGTTGGACAGTGTGGTCAAACTGCCCACAGAGGAGCGGGTAGAAGCAGTTCCGCGCTGCTGCTGCAAGGCAACGGCGGGCGGCAGGCCCTCAATATCATCCACCTGAGGCACGCCCATCTGATGAAACAGCCTGCGAGCATACGGAGCGACGGATTCTAGGTAGCGGCGTTGCGCCTCGGCGTAGATAGTGCCGAAGGCGAGCGAGGATTTGCCCGAGCCGGAGACACCGGTGAACACCACTAGCGCCTGCCTCGGAATCGCAAGGCTCACGTTTTTTAGGTTGTTCTCCCTGGCTCCCCGCACCTGTACAAAACTTGAGGCTGGAAAACCATGAACAGAACATTCATCGGCGTGGGTTCGTTTCATCACAGTATCAGAAGATCGCATCCCACGTTGCCGGTGCGTGGTTTTGTTCCTTTCACGACGCTAACCAAGACCTGCGTCGAGCCAAATGACCCTTAGCAAGATTGTTTCTCCTCAGCTCCTACGAATCACGCTAAGTATCTGGGCGGTCCACCCGTCGCTCTATACATCCTGCCAGCGGCAAAGCTGGCTTCGGTATGGGCGAGAAACACAGAGTCAGGCGCAAATCCGACTCTCTGTGCCGCTCGCCCAAATCATTCTGGCGGCTCTCTCACGGTTTCTCTTTGATCTTGTTCGCTCCCTTGTAGTAGGCCACCAATTCCCGCATGGCCACGTCAGGATGGTCAGTTGCAAACGACATCACTCCAAGGTCTAACAGCTGGTGATAAGCGGAAGAGTCGTCTGTATACGGGAAAACTTGAAAAAGCACTCCGGACTTCCGCAACGCGTTACCCGTTGCGATCAGGAATGCATTGCGCAAACGAAAGGGATTTTCAGGACCACTCTCATCTGCGGGTGGAGCCCATTTGTCCTTGGTGGTCTTTGGATACACGTGGATCTGGATCGAAGTGATTCCAGCAAACTGTGAGCGCTGCAAGTCACTCAACTCTGCACCAAGTTTCTCCTCATTGCCGTGCATCCATAGCAAGGTCTCTGATTCCGGCACAAGCGTCTTCCATGTACGCAGCTGTTCGACCTTTGGTGATGCGAGGACGATTTGCTTCTCAACACCGTGCTTCCTCACCTGCGCTGCGAGAAGCTGGAAGTCGACCTTCTTCACGTCCATGTAGATATGGCGCTCCGGATGGGCATGCATGATCTCGAACACCCTCTCCATCTTGAGCACACGCCGTCCTTTGAACTGTTCGCCTTTCCATGAGCCAACATCGAGCTCAGACAATTCCGCCCATGTAAGGTCCTGCACACCCTTCTTTTTCAGTTCTGCGGAAGCATCCTTTACGACCCGGGCGAAGTTCTCATCATGGAAAGTAACGATAACGCCGTCTTTCGTTGCTCGTAGATCTGCCTCTGGGTACGTCCCTAGTTTCCATCCGAGTTCAAACGCCTCCAAGGTGCTTTCCTCGGCCAGCACCCCAGCCCCTCGATGGCTCTGAACCACGATGTCCTTCAACGGTATGTGGTCTCGAACGTTCCACGACCTTTCAGTCCGGCCTTCATCAGCCCTGCTAGCGGATAACGCTGGCTGCGCCGCTTCAGTGCTGGCTATCAAAAGACTCAGAAGAGCGAAGAACAGTTGATCTTTCACCGGTGAAGGGATTCTCATGGGTTGTGATTGTTTAAAGCTCTGCCGGCAATTTGCATCAAAATCCTCTCTTGATTGCTCCTTGGCGCTTGGCCGGACTTCACCCGCTAGAAGATGACATCGACCGGGTTGGCAAAGGCCCCATCTACCACTCTCAAAAGATTCAGCTGCGACGCTGAGTCATCGTGTTTTCCTCGGAGGAAAATACACGATGAGATTCCACACCGATCCTAGCCTGTGGGCCGGTGCCTCTGATCCAGGATTTTGTACCCTCATTTTGAACCACTGCGTTTTGGCTATTTTTGCGCAGCAGACCATCACTTGCTGGCGACCACCCACGGTTCGTCATTCGTTTTAGAGTCTTGTGCAGACCACCTCCCAAATCGCCCCTGAACAATGGTTGGCACTGGCCAACTTGATAGAACAGCAGTTGGAGGAGCGAGCTGATTTGAGCAAGCCCTTGGAGGTCAGCTATGACCTTGTTAAACAGCTGCTTGGGTTCACTGGGGACATTGACTTCTACATGGCGCTCTGGCACTTTCACCAACAGCGCGAACCTCCAGCCACCTTTTGGTTCCACGGCAACCATAGGCCAGGGCAATTACCGCAGTCCCTTCTGTTTTATCCTCGGAACCCACGATAGATGCCCGAGGCTACTCCGCCTTCGCTGCCTCGGTCTTTGCCTTGGCCTTCTTTTCTTTGTTCGACTTCGCCCACCGCTTCCTTTGAGCAGCAGCGATCTTCTCACGTGCTTCAGGAGACATTGGCTTTCTGGCCTTCCTACTCTTGGTCGGCGAAGCTTCCTCAGCATCGCCATCAGGAGTCACCGCACGCTTGGTGTACTTTCGTTTTCCCGTGGAAGCTGTCGCGGATCCGCCAAGGATGTTCTGCAATTCGGCCTCCAGAGCCTCGATTTTTTCGGAGATGGTGATGGCCTTTTTGAGCTGTGCTAGTGAGGGTGTGAACATGACCATTATTCTATGATGGATCTGCAGTTGCTGCAATAGATGAAGTGGCGTCTATAAAGTTACACGTTGAGAATGAAATGGTGGCAGGCCGATGATGACCGATAAGCGCACCCTGCTCGGTACCAACGATCCGATTGTGTCGGTCAATGCCAGCGACTTACCACAATAGCCCTACATCGTATCACCTGGAAACGCTGTAGAGCCTGCCGTTTCCCATTCCGCCTCATTCTCCCGCCGCAATGAAAACAACCCGTGACTTCAGCTTCCTTAACAAAAAGTGGGGCAAGCTTACCCTGCGTGGATGGCTTGAAGTTTTCGGAGTGGCAGCTGCTTTAGGATGCATTGCAGCCATCGTCTTGGTTCGGAGAGATCTCATTGCTTTCAAACCGGCGCACAGCTTTTCTGTAAGCGATCCCGAGTTCTTTGGTTCCGCACATGCCACCGCAGATCCTTTCCCGCTAGAAGGTAACCGCATCACCTTGCTCCATAACGGCGATGGAATCTTCCCGGTGATGTTGGAGTCAATCAAAGCTGCAAAAAAGACCGTCAATTTCGAGGCCTTCCTTTTTCACTCTGGGAAGGTGGCTTCCCAGTTTATCGCTGCGTTTTGTGAACGAGCAAAAGCCGGAGTTGAGGTTCGCATTATGCTGGATGGTGTGGGTTCTGGGGCTTCGTTGAACAATGGCGATGTGCACATGATGGAAGCGGCCGGTTGCAAATTTGCCTACTTCCACCCAACCCATGCACTCAGAATCGACCGGATAAACAGGCGCACCCACCGCCGTATTTTGGTGGTCGATGGCAGGAGGGGATTTACCGGAGGTGTAGGATTTGCGGATGAGTGGTTGGGTAACGGAGATTCGCCAGAACACTGCCGCGACGTTCATGCCAAGATTGAAGGCCCTCTGGTGGCTAAACTCCAAGGCGCTTTCCAACAACACTGGGTTGAAGCGACCAACGAGATCCTAGGAGGCCCCAATCAATTTCCTCAACTTGCTCCTCCCGGGAAAATGAAGACGCAGTTGGTTGCCTCCACTGCTTTTACCGTTGCCAGCCTGCCTCTGGTGCAGGCAGTGGCACTTTCCGCCGCTACGAAGACGATTCGCATCACCAATCCCTACTGCACCCCGACCAAGGAACAGGTCCAGCTCCTCGGCGAGGCAGCGAAAAGAGGCGTTAATGTCCAACTACTGCTACCAGGGGAACATAGCGACGTCCCCGCCACTAAAGCAGCAGGACGCAACAGCTACGGCGAATTGATTCGCAATGGCGTAAAGGTATTTGAATACCAGCCCGGGATGATTCACGCGAAGACGCTAGTGGTGGACGGCCTATTCTCAGTTCTAGGAACCTCAAACCTGGATGCCCGGTCTTCTCAGATCAACGAGGAGATCGACGTCACTGTCTATGACAAGGACTTCGGCGCGCAGATGGATCAAGTGTTTGCGGAGGACCTGAAAAAGTCCTCACCCTACACTCTCAAAGATTTCGAGAACCGCTCTGTATGGGACCGCCTTTCAGAGTGGCTTGCCACACCCTTCCGCTCGCAATTGTAGTCCTGGTAGCGACCACCTGGGGGACAACGTGCGAATGGAAAGGCATGGAACCCGAAACACCACTACAGTATAAGCCTTTCGCAGCAGTGCCCGAGCTGGAAACATTGCGCGAGAAACTCCTGGTCAATGTGCCCGAACACGAAAGAGGCATTTCCGTGCTCACCGGGATTGCGGCTATTCTCATCGGTCTAGGCCAAAGATCCGTCGGAGGAGCTTTGCTTGCTCTCGCTGGCGGAGCAGCCATCTACCGGGGAGCGAGTGGACATTGCCCTCTCTATAGCGCTTTAGGGAAGCCAGCTGTCACTACGGAACCTGTCCGAGTTGACCAGAGCGGAGAGACGCCATTAAAGTAGAGGGACAAAGTGGTTAGAATTGATGTGAAGCGTTTCTTGTCGAACTTTGGAATCGCAGCAACTCAGCTTGCAGGTGCGCGAAAGTGACCGGCTTGGTTAGATGTGAAACGAACCCCGCTTCCTGCGACAGGCGGTGATCATTTTCCGTTCCGTAACCTGTTAGGGCAATACCGCGGAGGCCGTAGGCAGTTCGGAGCGCTTCCATCAGCTCGTAGCCCGTCCCGTCGGGCAGGCCTATATCACTGACTACAACATCAAAGAGATCGCCTGCTGCGGCTTTTTTTCCACCTTCTACAGATCTCGCGCAGACAACAGTGTGTCCGTCTCTCTTTAAAAGCCTGGTGAGCACGGAAAGGGTGTTCTCATGGTCATCAACAAGAAGTATTCGCATGAAGCCAGCTTGTGTATCAAGTTCTTCGTTTCTGTCAGATGCGGACCTTGAGGGTTTTTTCAAATTGGTTGGTGCGGCATCGCAGGTGCAGATTTTGACGGTGAACTTCGCTCCCTTGTGCCTTCCCGCGCTTTCGGCGGAGATGGTGCCACCGTGCATTTCGACAATCGTCTTTGAGATTGCCAGGCCAAGGCCCAGACCACCAAACCGATGATCGT
>JAQGPI010000609.1 GCA_028293175.1 Verrucomicrobiaceae bacterium
CGAGATCTCCAACGCCGGTGCTCCGCCCCGCGCCATGGTGATGAACGACCGGCCCAAGCCCGCCGATGTGCACGTCTTCATTCGTGGCAATCCAGGCCGACCCGGCGAGCTCGCCGCGCGTGGTAACCTGAGCATCCTTGGCGGCCAGAAGTTCACCGATGGCAGTGGTCGTCTAGAGCTGGCCCGCGCCATCACCAACCGCGACAATCCGCTCACCGCCCGCGTGATCGTGAACCGCGTGTGGATGAACCACTTCGGCAAGCCTCTGGTCTCGACGCCGAGCGATTTCGGCGTGCAGGCCGCCAAGCCGGAGCAGGCCGCGCTGCTGGATTACCTCGCCGCTACCTTGATCGAGGAAGGCTGGAGCTTGAAAAAGCTGCACCGCCTGATCCTCACCAGCACCACCTATCAGCAGAGCTGCAAGACCACGCCTGAGAAGGACACGAAGGACGCGGAGAACTTCCTCATCAGCCGCTTCAACCGCACGCGGCTCGATTACGAGGCCATGCACGATGCCGTGGTGGGCGTGGCCGGCATGCTCAATCTTGGTGCCATGGGCGGCCGCTCGATCACGCTCAACACGCCGGATGTGGACACGCATCGTACAGTGTATCAGTTCGTGGACCGCTACGACCAGGCCACCGTGCCCGCGACGTTCGACTTCGCCAATCCGGACGGCCACAGCCCACAGCGCTTCGTCACCACCGTGCCGCAGCAGGCGCTGTTCCTGATGAACAGCCCCTTCATGAAGAAGCAGGCGGACGTCCTTTCCAGTAAGCTGCCCTTTGAGCCCACCGCGACGGCGGATGCGGAGACCATCAAGGTACTGTATCACAAGGTGCTACTCCGTGAGCCCAAGCTCAAGGAGCTGGACATGGCACAGCGGTTTGTCGCCGATGCGCAGTCCTTGCAGACGGCTCCGGCCTTCGTCTGGAAATACGGCACGGCGCGTCTGAAGCGCGAGGTGCTGAAGCCAACGCAGGAAGGTAAGGCGGCTGTCTGGGGCAAGACGGCGCTGGAAGACTGGAAGCCCTTCAAGGTGCTGGATCGTGAGAAGAAGCGCAACACTTGGAGCCACACCGGCATTGTGCCCGACCCCAAATGGCAATATGCCATGCTCAGCGATGGTGGCGGCCATGCCGCTTCTGATGATCTGGTTGTGAGCCGCCGCTGGCAGGCCCCCGCTGATCTGACCATTATCATTCGTGGCACCTTGAAACGCAGCGCCAGTGCCGGCAACGGCGTACGCGGCCTCGTCATCCGCAACGGCACCGAGGTGCTGCGTGAAGCCGTCGCCGCCCCTGGCAAAACGGTTCAGCCCATGGCCGTCCCGCAGCCCATCACGGTTAAGAAAGGCGACGTCCTGGACTTCGCCGTCAGCGCCGAAAATGGCGATACTAACAGCGACAGCTTTGAATGGGTTCCCGAGATCCAGCTCCCGGCTAAGGAAGGCGCCAAGCCCGAAGTGCTAACCAACGCCAAGGCCGATTTTTGCGGCAAGGACGGCTGGCCGCTCAACCGCACTCGCTCGCAGTCCGCCCTCGCCCAGCTGGTTCAGGTACTGATGATGAGCAACGAGTTCATGTTTGTGGAATAGCCCCGCTTGCAAGCCGGGGACTCCCGCGTATCAGTAACGACTGATCGCGACACTTGGAGAGGTGGCAGAGTGGTCTATTGCGTCGGTCTTGAAAACCGAAGGGGCTTTGCGGCCCCCGCGAGTTCGAATCTCGCCTTCTCCGCCACGCCCCTTGTAAATCAAGGGCTCCAGCGCAAGAGGTGCGAAATGCAACATGCGAGCGTTGCGGTGATTCGAGCACATTTGCGACTTTTATCGGATACAAAACGGATACAGATGAAAGCCCGACAAGCACGTCGTGCGGCCTGATCGCGACGCTTTTTCCTTCCCTTCGCGCGCGTCGCCGGGGGACGCATGGAGCTTTTATCGGGGCAGACAGGGGGCATGTGGGGTTCGCGCAGCCGATCAAGGCGGACTAGACTTGTCGATGCGCCATTGTTTGGCGACCGCCAAGCCGTCAACTAGTGCCAGCTCCAGGGCACCCGCCATTTTGCGAAATGAGCTTCTTCCCGCTTTGACATCCCTGCCAGCCGCTCAACGGTTAGGCACCCGTTTCTGTCGTTGGGAAGTGCAAACATCAAGGATCGAATGACCTCTAGGAGGTTGTAGAGAAGGACATGGAAGCGTGAAGTCTCTGGCGAATATCACGCTGGGACTTTAACCGAGACTTTAACGGCCAAAAATGCCGTGAAAGTGTCCGTGAAAGTCTCAATCAGCTACGCCGAGTTCCGGCGTGAGTCGAAAAACATGGAGAGATTCTTTGAGACCAGTTCGGCGGGCCAGACCAGCGTGCCTGCAGGCTTGAGCGGCGTGAAAGCCATCGCCGCAGGCGTCAAGCATGCCGACCTCAGCGGCGGTACCGCTGAGGCCAGGGACAACTGATCAGCTCTGAGCAGCACGTCCATGTCGCCGCGCTTGCGTGTTTGTTGGTTCTCGGGCACTTCCTCGTAGAACTTGGCGTTGACGCTGGCTTGCGCTGATTCCGAGAGCAGCTTCGCGCTGCCACCAGTGCCTTGTTCATCACTCCAGACACGACAAAGAGCTGTCGTTCCATGAGGCCTTCATAGCCAGCCTTGGCCACATCCTGCGGAGCCATCAGGCTGGCCTGTTGGAAGCCGCGCACGTCTTCCATATCTGCCTTTGGGAAGAAGTCAGTGTCCGTGGGTCCAGGGCAGAGCGCGGTTACTGTCACTGGGGTATCCGACAATTCATGAGCAAGAGCTTCGCTCCACGAGAGGAGAAAGGCCTTGGTCGAATGGTAGGCCTTGAGCCTGGGTCCCGGTTCGAAACCAGCAATCGAAGCCGTATTGAGGATGCTGCCGCTCTGACGCCGGATCATGGGCTCGAGGAACAGCTTCGTCAGCCGCAGGGGGCTTCGATATTGAGGCAAATCATGGAGAGATCTTTTTCAATGGGTACCTCCCAGGTCTTGCTGCGATACCCGTGCCCGGCATTGTTGACCAGGATGTGCACCTCAAGGCCTTTGGCTTGCACTTGGTCGAAAATCTCCTGGGCGCTTTCAGGCTTCTCCAGGTCCTTAGCGATAACATGAGCATTTGACGCCATGTTTCTCTCGCATATGAGCGGCGACGGCTTCGAGTTCTGATTCAACGGGGCGACGAGGATAAGAGGGTGCCCGTGGCTAGCGAACTCGTGCGCAAGGTGCATGCCAATGCCGCTGGAGGCACCAGTAATAAGGGCGGTTTGGGTATTCATGTTATGGGTGGGTTTCAGCATGCCGGTTCTTTAGGGCGTGATGTCGCCCGGTTACCAAAAAAGGTGGCTTCCGTATGCCACGGCTTCGCAAGGCATGAAGTACCTGCGCTTCTCCACATATCATTCGATGCCGTAGACAGAAGTGGGCTTTAGGCATCTGATAGCGGAGAGGCTTGAAAGGGACTGCACCGCTAAGCCGGCTTTCAAAAAGCTGGCCCACTCATCTCTAAAACTTATCAACACGTTCCCGGAATCGTCCGATTCTTCGAAGCGCCTTTCGTTCATCACAATACGACACGAAAAGTTCATCACCCTTGACGTAGTAAAGCGCTTCCTGACGGTAAGTCATTCCGAGCTCGCATGCGGCTTCGAAAGTCATTTGAAAGGCCCAGCAAGGCTCTTTCAATGAGGCAGACTGGGAAGCGCATATCACTCTCGCCAGCCAGCCTCCTTTCTCTTTCAGGAACCTCCATAGCGCGCTGTCGGCTCTTTCATTTTCCCGGGCTGTCCAATGCTCGCCCGTTGTCGCATACGCCGAGAGGATGACAAATTCCGGCGGCCAGACAATGTCTTCCGAAGCAATGAATCGTGTCTCTGAATAAGATCTTTCCATCAGCACCAAACCTCTATCGAGAGAAAGGCTGGGACTGAGTGCCTCATGTCCCGTGGAAAAGGTTTCTTTCATTTTGTTAAGGCCAATACAAGGCGCGGAGAATCTCCCAATGGCGTGGGTCAATAGTCGGTAAGCGAATCAGGTAGCCTTTTTCGAATGCGTCACATCCGCCGTGTTATCTGGTGGCGAATGACTGTGGAAGCACAGCTTTCCTTCAATTATAAACCCAGAAAGCCATGCCTGACGTAGGATTGTTCACCGCGACGCAACCCATCGATCCTGAGACGAAGGTTGTTGTTAAATATTCTGTGGAAGTGGGTGGCCTTCCTGTCTATCAGGAAAGCTACAACGTAGATACGCTTGCCAGTGAATGGGAGGAAGACGGAGCCAGAGCCGAGGTTCTCTGGCTTCGTCGGTTGCACGGACCTATCAAGGCACGCAAAATGCCGAAGTTCAGCACCAACCTGACCCAGTGGCTCGCCGAAGGAATGGCTTCCCATCCGACTTCAGACTCCGTTTCTGAAGGCTAGCAGGCCATGCATACCCTTGCCGCAGCCTATTCAATATCAGATATGCTTGGTCTCCAGAGCGAAGCACAAGAGCTGACCTTTTCACAAGTATGTCTCCGCGGCGTAGTCATCTTTGTCGCCGGGCTTCTAATGGTGAGGGTCGCTGACAAACGCTTTTATGCCAAGAAAAGCGCGTTCGATATCCTTTTGGCGTTAGTGCTGGGATCAACGTTGGGACGGGCCATCAATGGCTCTGAACGCCTCTTTGAAACCATTGGCGTCTGTTTTCTTCTCGTCCTGATTCATCGCCTCATGGGCTTCGCCGCATGCCGGTATCCTAGCTTCGAAAAGATCGTCAAAGGCCACACGAACACATTGGTGAAGGAAGGGCAAGTCTTGAAGAATAACCTTTACGGCCACCATTTGAGTGAAGAGGACTTGAACGAGCAGTTGCGTCTTCAAGGCAATGCCTCCAGCGCGGAGGAGGTGGCGCTCGCATGCCTGGAACGAAGCGGGGAAATCAGTGTGATCAAGAAGGAGAAGTCATCATGAACTGGCGTGCTCGGGCGAGCGATTTCGACGGAACTCTTGCTGAAGATGGAGGCATTCAGGTTGATAATGTTACTGCCCTCCGCACCCTGAAAAAGGCTGGTGTATACACCATTCCTCTCAAACGGCTTAATATTCCCAGTGCTGCAACAGCCGGGCTTGGAGACGGCAAAAATGACTTGGTGCTTTTGCAGGGTTGTGGAATGCGAGTGGCCGTCGCGAACGCTGTTCCCATTATCAAAGCGATTGCCACCTATGTTCTGGAAAGCGGACCGGAAAAATCCCTGGACGAGGCCATCGGCATCCTGTTTCCCGAACTCATTTTTAGCACAGGTGTCATGAACCCCCCCCTGCTCGACCTCGATATCATCGTCCGCCTGCAAGGCGGCACCTGCAGTAGTCCTTGGCCCGTCATGCAAAGGAAGGGGATCATCCGGTGAACAAGAAGAACGCCTCTACCATGCATGGCTGTGTCCCCGATTCATCGCCGGTGGCACTGCTCCTCATTGACGTGATCAACGATATGGAATTCCCCGGCGGGGACAAGCTCCTTCGTCATGCTCTCCCTGCCGCTCAGAAGATTCTGAAGCTCAAAGAGCAGGCTCGAAAACATGGGATTCCCAGTATCTACGTGAATGACAATTTTGGTCGCTGGCGGTCTGACTTCCATCAGCAGGTCGATAGGTGTCTCGGAGAGGACCTTCGTGGCTCAGAGATCGCCCGCATGCTGGTGCCGCGTGAGGAGGACTATTTTGTATTGAAGCCCAAGCATTCAGCATTCCATTACACAACACTCGATGTCTTGTTTAAACATGTAGGAGCCACGACTCTCATCATCACGGGATTCGCGTGAAACATCTGCGTCGCCTACAACGCCAACGATGCGCACATGAGGGATTTCAGGGTCCATGTGCCGGGCGACTGCATTGCCTCCGAGCTGGCAAAAGACAATGCCGCCGCCCTTTCACAGATGAAGCGCTTCATGGGTGCTGATATTCGGCCCTCAACCACAGGGAGTTATCTGCGGTCCGTCATGAAGTAGTCAGTCTTTCGCTTTTCTTCCGCAAAACCGCCGTCTCCGGCGCGACGAAAGAAGCGGTAAGTGTTGCGGCATCAATAGCGGTTGCGCCTGTACCGCCGAAACGGGTTTCGTTGGTGGAGAGGACCAACTCCCATACGCCCGCGCCGTCTCTGAACTCTGGCTCACGGGGCAGTTCACCCTTATGCCCTCCTTGAAGGTCAAAAAGCACGGCCCACCGGTCCTCTCCCTCCTCATAAAACAGGAGTCCAGCGCCCCATTCCAGCTCCCTTATCCTCCAGGTATTACGCCCCGAGGGCCGGAAGACAGAGTGGTTGTTCCGCAACGAAAGGCAGGCCGTGTAAAGCTCCAATGTGGAAGCGTGCCTTGGCTTCCCTACTTCTTCCCATTTCAGTTTTGAAGCTAAAAAGGAATCCTCGGCCTGGGGATTTGGCAGCATGGTGATCATCCCCGGATCGCGGAAGGCTATGAAATTTCGGAATTCGGCTCTTCGGCCTTCGATGATCAACTTGCCCAGTTCAGGGCAATGGTCGGTAAAGAATAGAAAGGGCGTGGAAGCGCGCCACTCCTGGCCCATGAACAGCATGGGGGTATAAGGGCCCAGACAGAGTAAGGCGGCGGCGGCATGAATTGCCACAGGATGAATGCGGTGTTCCAGGCGCTCGCCGAAGGCATGGTTGCCGGTCTGATCATGATTTGAGATGCAATGCACAAATTTATAAGGCTCGAGATGGCCGCACTCAGTTCCTCTCGGCTTGCCCTCAGACTTTGATTCCTGCCCACAATAGAGCCATCCTTGGTGCAATACTCCGACTGCTTCTGAAAGTGAACCTTCAAAGTCAGCGAGATAACCTTCGTCTTCGTGTGTGTTCATCACACGGATGACATGGTGAAAGTCATCGGCCCACACCGCATCAAAGCCCATTCCTCCATCTTTGGTGTGTTCGAGCAAACGGCGGTCGTTTCGCGAATCCTCACCAATGACAAAGCCCCCAAGAGCATGAATGCTTTCGGTTAATTCCTGAAGGATGTGCGGTTCTGACACATCAACAATCGCATGCGTGGCATCGAGCCGAAAGCCATCAATGTGAAACTCACGCATCCAGTATCCAGGGTTTGCCACCACCATGTCGCGCAACGGCTTGAACTTCGGTGCACCATACATGATGGCTCCACCCCAGGGTGTCTTCGCCGTCTCGTCGAAGTAATCGCCCACATAAGAACCCAGGTAATTGCCGTCCGGGCCCAGGTGGTTGTAGACCACGTCGAGAATCACCGCCAGGCCGCATTCATGCGCAGCGTCCACCAGCCGTCGCAGGTCATCAGGATGTCCGTAAGCTCGCGAGGGCGCATACCAGGAAACACCATCGTAGCCCCAATTTCGATTGCCCGCAAAATCCGCTACCGGCATCAGCTCGATGGCATTGGCACCGAGGTCTCGCACATGTTGCAGATGCTCGATTGCTGAAATGAACGTACCATCCTGGGTAAATGCGCCGACATGGAGTTCATAGACCACGAAGTCGCGTATTTGGGGGGGCCTCCATCCATTATCATTCCAATGATATCGAGTG
This sequence comes from Verrucomicrobiaceae bacterium, assembly GCA_028293175.1. Lineage (GTDB taxonomy): Bacteria > Verrucomicrobiota > Verrucomicrobiia > Verrucomicrobiales > Verrucomicrobiaceae > CAINXC01. Next base: position 7,577 of record JAQGPI010000609.1, read on the forward strand.
GGATCGATGACCATGGAGGGCCCATGGACACCCTCCGGCTGCCATCTTGACCAGGGGTCTGGAAACGCTTGCCCGCCATCCAGTCGGAACTTATAACGGTCACCAGCGGCTCCCTTTATATCGATACCGCTAAAGAATCCTGGGTCCGTCTCCGCCAGCTTGATGGCGCGCTGCTTGGCTCCGCTTGCCGATAGGATCTCCACTTCTACTTCATGTGCCTCGGGAGCCCAAGCGCGATATCGCACTCCCGGCGTCTCGATCTCCGCCCCTAACCTGACGCTGACTGTATTCATGCACTGCTTAACCGAGATGAGGGTTGCTGTTTGCCTGTTGGATGGTCGCGCTGCGAGCTCGTGAAGGAATAAACCTTGCCGTCTCCTTGGCAGGAATCTCTTCAATCAATTCAGAATTCTTGGCCGCTTGCGCCTTCTCCTGCGCTTTCTGAGCGATCTCGGATTCAGTCAGCTCCTCGATGGGCTCCTCGTCGTTAGTGTTCATGGAGTCTGGAATGAAGTGACCTCGCTCATAGGGTCTTGTTTTGCGGGCCTCCCGCCGCTAGCGGAAGCGGCAGGAGGCGTGGAAACTCTCAGCTATTTATCCGCCGAAACATTGATTGTCGAAGTGGCAAGCTCGGTGAGCTTCTTGTCGGTATCGGCTTCTTCAGTGAGAGTCGTCTGGAGAAGCTTTGCGCCTTCCTCATCGCCCACCATTTCAGCGTACGTACGGGCGCAGCCGTAGCCGGCGATTTCATAATGTTCCACTCGCTGGCCGGCGGAAATGAGGCCAGCGTCCCGCACCTCATCATCAGCTTCCTCCTCGATCATTTCCGCGCCCTCGGCAATCAAGCCCTCCATGCCCTTGCACTTGGGGCCGCGTGTAGACTGGCCGTGAGTGGAAAGGATCTGTTCGAGGCGGGCGGCCTGTTCCTTTGTTTGTTGGAGATGCTCGGTGAAGCCCGCAGCCAACTGCTCATTGGTCGCCGCCTTCGCCATTTTCGGAAGCGCTCTGATGAGCTGCTTCTCGGCGCTGTAGAGATCCTTCAGTTCTTTGATGTACAAGTCTTTGAGAGTTTCCAGTTTCATGATGCTTAGTTAGATGGTTAGATGAATGTGTGTCCTGGCGGACGCGCAAGTATCGAGCTAGAGAGTCCTTCTGGATGTATGGTTCTCGTCCTTCCAAACTTACCTGCTTATAGTTGCAGCATGAAGGCCACGAGGTCCTGCTTCTCCTGCTGGTTTAGTTTCAGTTGCAGTATGAGATTGAAGAATTCCACGGTGTCCTCCAGTGTGAGACAGCGTCCGTCATGCATGTAGGGCGGGCTTTCCTTAATGCCCCGCAGGGTGAAGGTCTTCATCGGCCCAAGCGGCGGTTCGTTCACAAAACGCTCTACGCTGAGATCGTGCATCTGATGGTCAAGATAGGCGGGAGGCGTGTGACAGGACGCGCATTGTGCTTTGCCGAAGAACAGATCCTCGCCCCGGACTTCCTGCTCGGTGGCCTTGGTGCGGTCCAGCCTGCCCACGAGATTCAACTTCGGAGCAGGTGGAAAATCCAGCATGTTTTGCATCTGGGCCATGTGGCTGACTCGCTGCCGGTCGAGAATGACAATGCCTTTCTTAATGGCGTGAATGGGATCGCCGTTGAAATAGGCGGTGCGTTGTTCAAATTCCGTAAAATCTTCAATGGAACGAATGCTACGCTTTGAACTGTGGATCTGTTGTTGGAAGACTCCGCGCAGGCTCGTTGTATCGAGACGGAAACGGCGCTGCTGGGGCCGGTCATCGGGGTTCAAATGAAACTGCCCGGTGGTATGGCCGTTCACGTGGCAGTCGAAACAGGTGACGCCCAGACTGGGCTCCCGGCTTTTGCGATCGTCGGTAGGGTTGAATTCTTCCTGTGGCATTGGTGTGAGGAGCATGCGCAGACCATCCAGCTGCACCGGTGTGATGATATCCTTGAACAGCCGGTGAAAGTTGTTAATGGAGACAACCTCGCCGCGTGATACATCGCCCAACTCTGGGCGGTTCTGCAGGAACATGGCAGGCGGAAACTCTGGCAGGAAAGCCTCCGGCAGATCAAAATCCACATCGAAGCGTTCGAGCCGCGAAAACATGGCGATCTGCATCTGCGGAAACACCTGGCCGCCCGGCGTATGCTTTGGATGGGGCAGCGGAGGGTAAGGGAAAGCCTTTGCCTGCCGGATCTCCTCCGGCTTCATCTCGCCAAGCTTCTCCCAGGTAAGGTCGCCGAGCTTTGCTGTAGGGCCCTGAAGAATGGGCTTCCCGCGAGTCATGGTAAAGCCTTCACGCGGATGTGGCGTTAGATCGTATCTGCTTTCGAGAAGCTTCTTCTGATCCGCCATCACTTGAGGCTTGGCCGCCACATCCGCTTTCATCACTTCCTCAAAAGTGGTCATGGGGTGCTTAGCATTCAAGGGATCACGAGCGAAATCAAACCCCTGCATCTTGCCTTCGTCCGGCTGGTCTTTGAGGGCCGGTGAGGAGGACGGCGCGGCGCCTGGTGAAAAGATGTCACTTAGGTCGTGAGGATTCTTCTTTTGCTCTGGCCGCACCATCTCAACCGGAGAGGGAGACTGCGCGTTTTGAATGGCATCCGGTGATTGTGTGGCCTGGTTTTTTGCCGGGCGTTCAGCGTTTGCCGCCCATGCCGCAATAGCCATTGTCCCGGCAATGGATACGGAATAGAGCAAGGGCCTGGCAAAACGCCGTTTCGAGTAAATCAAGGAAGTGTTCATACGGTTTTGGAGTTGAATGCGCTGGGACTACGCAGCGCCGTTTCATTCCGGATGTTATGAACACGCTTTTATGTTATCGCATCGGGATGGGGTGAACGCCCTAACAGCCAGCATCTCTACACCGCGAGAAATCAAAGCCCCATTTCAGGCCCTCGAGGCAATTTCCATTGGCTATCACTGGGAGGTGCCAGCAAACTGGTGCTTAAGTGTCGTAGAAGGATCGGTAGAACGCGCTAAGGGACGAGTTCGGCCGGCCCATACACACCTAACACCTTGCGGAGCATATCCGCGCCCGCTTGGGCGGCAGAGGCCCGGGCCAGTAGCGGCCCGGACGACTGAACGTGGCCATGCGCTGAAAGGACGCCAGCCATGCGGCGGGAAAGAAGAATCGTTTCCTCAAAGCATCGGATCGTATTCCACAGTGACTCCTCGGTTTTGGTGGACAGTTCAGCAATGAGTGTTTCGAGGGAGTAGCCATGACCGGTATGGCACCGGAAGCGAAGCATGGGTCCCTCTGCCATCTCCATGAGGGTCCCGTGACACTCCGGGCATGCCAGTGTGGAAGGCTTGCCCCACTCAAGCACGCCAGACTCCCATGGATCTGCTCCTTGAGCAATTTTGAT
>JAQGPI010000394.1 GCA_028293175.1 Verrucomicrobiaceae bacterium
ATTTTTCCGCCGCCTTCTTGAGACTGCCCTCTTTGGCCACCGTCCAGAAGTAGCGCAGGTGATGATAGTTCAGCCAGTCCATGGGTTCCAAGATACGTTAGTTTAAAGCTAAGTGTTAGCCATAAACTGTGTATTCGTCAATGTGTTGTGCGGCGCTATTCTTGCCGCGTTACCCCCTGCTGCTGCAGTGGGGCGAAACCCAAAAAGAACAAGATGCACGCCTATGAAGCTGACCCTGACTTATCACAATGTTCCTTCCTCCCGCGGCACTCACTCTCTGGTGGAGACTCTGATCACCTCACTGCTGCCCAGCCTGAAAATTGACGAGGCCGTGGTGCGCCTGGAGCAGGCCCACGAGGCCAGCCCCGCCTATCGCACGCATGTGCACCTAGTCACGCCCGGCCCTGATGTTTTTGCCGAAGCGCAGGATCATACCTTGCTCGCCGCCATCAACAAGGTGGTCGCTGGACTGAAGGACAAAATCGCCCATCGCACGCAGAAGCGTGACCGGCGGTCGCACAATGAATCGCTAGTCTCGTCCCGCCATGTGAGTGCTGCGTTGGGACATTGATGTTAAACGGTTAACGGTACGCTGTGGAGCGGCTTCTTCTGGAGCTGCCCACAGCGTCTTTGCGTTCTGCCACGAAAATATCCCAAAGCCCCCCGTTTTTTACTGCGTGCTTGGTGCGTTTCGTTGCAGAATCACAGCGATTGCAGCACTCCTTTGAATCCAGCGGGCGTATCCTTGCGGATTAAAGTGTGTAATGACAATCACGTTGCCCACCTCCTATTGGATAGCGCCGGAAAGCCGGCGAGCGCCGATTGAGTTGTGTGATTACGCCTCCCGGAGAATGTCTGAGCCAGTCCTAACAGCCCCTTCTGATAATGCACTGCTTGCAAGAGTGGCGGCGGGCGACCATGCGGCCTTCGCATTGTTTTATGACCGGGTTTCCGGTCCGCTGCACTCGATGGCGCTGCGCATGCTAGGAAATGAAGAGGAAGCGCAGGACGCTCTGCAAGAGGGGATGGAACAGATTTGGCGGAAGGCGCCCACTTTCGACAGCAGCAAGGCGGCCGCTTTCTCCTGGGTGGTGATGCTGTTCCGAGCACGGCTGATCGACCGCGTGAGGCGGCGCGGCTCGCAAAACCGCATGTTAGAAAAGGTCGCAGGCCACGCCGATACGGATGTGCAGGATGCTCCCGGCGCAGTGGACTCGCTGGCACGTCAGGAGGACTGCTCCATCGTGCGGCGAGCTTTGTCTGCTTTGAAGGCCGATCAGCGCGAATTGCTGTATCACGCCTTCTTCAGCGGCCTGACTCAGCAGGAGATTGCAGATAATACCGGACGCCCCCTCGGCACTGTAAAGACGGTGATCCGGCGTGCGTTGATAGAGCTGCGCGAACGTCTCACACGGGAGGGCTACGAGCCATGAGCAATCCCGTGACCCATCCCCGCGAAGAAGAAGCCGCCGCCTATGTGTTTGGTCACATGGATGTGGTCGAGCGCGCGGCCTTTGTCCGCGATCTGGAAGGCGACGCCGTCCTGCGGCAAGTGGTCCAGGAGCTTGAGGCAACGGCTGCCGCTATGTCGCTGGCTTTGCCACAGGCCGTACCATCTGCGGCGCTGAAAAGCCGGGTCTTGCATAGCGTGAAAGGCATTCCCCAGGAGGGGCGCGGCAAGCTTGTGGTTGTTGCCGGTCGAGGCGGACGGGGTGCGGCCATTGTGGGCTGGGCTGCGGCTGCTGCGCTGGCTATTTTCTCCGGCGTGCTGTGGGAGCGCTTGAATACCTCAGAGCAATCGCTCGCCAGCAGCGAGCACCGTCTTGCCGAGGCCAAGGACTGGGCGAAGAAGACCGAGACCCTCATAGCCGAATCGCGGACGAAGAGTGACGAACTGAAAGCCTCTATTGAGAGCAGCGAGAAAGCGAAGAAGGACCTTCAGCAATCCTATGCCAAGACCACTGCCGCGGCCGATGTGTTGAGGCAGGAAGTAACTAGGCTTACGACCACAAACAAGGCGCTGGAAAATGAAATAGGTGTCGTGGCAAAGGGCCGCAAAATGGACAAAATGGAGATCGCCAACCTGCAATCCACCGTCACTGCCTACAAGCAGGGCGTGGCCGTCGTGGTCTGGGACAGCGCCAAGCAGGAAGGCGTCTTGAAGCTGGAAAAGATGCCGCCACTGGAGTCGAACAAGGACTACCAGCTATGGGTGGTGGACCCCTCCAAGGACAAGCCGGTGAACGCTGGGGTGGTGCGTGTGAACCCCGAGGGCTACGCCAAGGTGCAGTTCAAGCCCACCATCGATATTCAGAAAGCTGACAAGTTTGCGCTCAGCGTGGAAAAGAAGGTGGAAGATCCGAGCGGTGTGCCAGTGGGCGCAGGGCCGATTGTGTTGATCAGCCCTTAGTGGGGCGGCTCACGGCTTTGGCAGCGGGCTGTCCGCTGGCAGTTCGCCGCGCAACATCTTCGCACCCTCGCCGGTGAGCCTGAGGTAGTAGTCGGAAGGCAGGCCTTCATACGTGACGAAGGGGGATTCAACCGGCACATCGTTGGTGCATTTGAAGATGGCGGTGCCTTCGTCCACTTCATCAAACATGGCCACGTAGAACATGGTCGCACCGGCGTTTTTCAAGGCTTTGAACTGGGTCCAGAGGAACTCGCCCTTCAGGCGTGGGATGGCGTTCTGAGTGCCGTACATGTTCTGCCAGGAGAAGCCGGGGAAGAGCACGGGCAGGTAGTCGAGCTTATGCTGCTGGCACCAGGCGATGTCCGGCTTCACCAGCTTTTCGGCATGCTTGGCGGCCTGCTCCGGCGTGCCGAAGCGGCCCACGGTCCAGGGGCTCACAATATCCGCCAGCGCCATGATTTCGTGCAGTGTGGTGTCCTTCACTGTATCATTCTTCTGCTCCAGCCAGTAGGTGGGCACGCCGATCATTACGGTGCAGCCGACGTCTTTGAGGAACTGGATCAGCGTGCGGCACTCCTCCAGCGTGTAGGCGCGCTTGTCGTTGAAACCGATGCCCCACACGGTCACCACCGGCTTGCCCTTGTGATGCAGGTAAGCGGGGTCATCGCACAGCTTCATGCGGGTGCGCAGGCTGTGCCAGTCATCCATCACCTCCTCCATCTTGCCAGCGCCCAGGCCGGAAAGATCGTACATGAGCGCGTAGGTGCGGCCATGGAGGTTGGCCCCTTCGCGGCAGTGGGCCAGCACCGTGTTATTGTGTGTCTGGAAGCTGGGCGAGCGGGCTCCGCCGACGAAGCGCTGCACGAAGACGCCGTCGATGCCATAGTCCTTCATCCATTGGAAGTGCCGCAGCACCGTCGGTTTCTTGTACGAACTGAACACCTGCGCGACCCGTCCGTCCTGATGATGAAACTCCGTATTAAATTTCTCGTCAGCGCCCATCTCGGAGAGGTCCGGCCACAAGTCCACCTTCACGTTCTGCGGTGAGGGAACGCCCTTGCCCTTGGTCCAGTGAACCCAGCTCCGGCTGGCCCCATCGCCCTCGCAGTTGAACCAGCCCTGATAGCCGCACATCACCTTGCCGGTGAGCGTGGAGGCATCGACGCCATGCACGGATTTGCCCGCATAGGGGACCATCGTTTTCGCGATGGTGGCTTCCAGTTCTGGATTCGGTTTAGTGTCGGCAGCGTGGCCTTGAAGGCAGAGGCACAGGGCGGCGCAGAGAGGGAGAGCTAGGCTTCTCATGGAGCCCGGATCATAGCTCAGCGGCCCTTTTTGCCCAGCCTTTCGCTGGCTTTTTCCAGGGCCTGTTTCTCCTGCGGGGTCAGGCTCGCCATGCCTTGATGACTGATCTTGTCTAGGATCGCGTCCACATCCAGGACCTTTTCTTTAGCAGCAGGCGCTGGCTTTGTCGCTGACTCCTGGCGCGGGAAAGGCACGACGTTGGACTTGGCCTTTTTCGGCCACAGTCTCAGCGAAGGCAGGCGCAGATTGCCCTGTTCGTAACGGATGTAGCCCACCGCCGTGCCCACTTGTCCGGCAAGGATGAACAGCCCCGCCCAGTCGTGGCTGGCGAGGCTCATCAGCGCACTGATCACGACGAAGGCAGTGGCGAGCATCCAGACCTCGAGTGTCAGAATGATAATGGAGACGCGAGCCGTGGGATACAAGGCGGCAAAGGCGAGGAACACGCCGAACTCCAGCTCGCCCATGCCTAATGCTGACCACTTTCGTGGGCCTGCCAGACCGATGAGACTCAGTAGCAATGGGGTCACTAGCACAAGTGCCAGGATCAGCTTCACAAAGGAGCGCCGTCCTAAATGGCGTTCAATCGCCTCGCCGAAGGTGTAGAGGAGGTAGGAGGTCAGCAGGAACCAGAGGTCGGGCGGGTTGACCAGGATGTACGTGAGCGGCGTCCAGACCCAGCCTCGCAGCAGATGATCAAGGCTGAACGTGAGAGGCACGAGCCAATCCGGATTTACGGCCATGATCAGTGTGGTGAGCACCATGCTGGCCACGCCACCCAGCGCAATCACCGCCGCCAGGTACACGGGTTTCTGCTTCCACCACGTCAGGGGCAAGTGATCTTTAGATTCGGGGAACCAGTCCATGGCGCATCATGCCGCGTTTTTGGTGTTTTACCAGTGCGGGAACTGAGTGTTGTGGGCTCAGTCCAACGGCGGAATCGAGACGCGGATCTCATCAAGCAGCGCCCGAGTCCCGTGTTTCTCACACCACTCGTGGATGTAGGGCCAGTCGAGAGCGTCTCCCTGGACAGCGATGATGTTGCGGGCGTCGTCCGTATCCTTGCTTCGCGCTGCCCCCTTAGCCCAACGGAGCTTCATGATAATGATGTCTTCGGGCGTGGGAAGCCAGAGGTCAGAGCCGACCTGCGCTGAATGAACACGTTGCTTGCGTTGAAAACGCAATTGGTCATGGGCGTCCCGACTCAGCAGAAACAGTTCAATTTTGAATGCGATGGACACCACTTGGATGATGTGGCGGTAGGTGCCGGTGACGGCTTCAAAAGAGGCCTGCGGGTCTAGCTCAAAAGCACTCCCCACCTGCGCTATGACCGCATCGAGTTGCCCAGGTTTCAGCACAACTACGACGTCTGCATCTTTGGTCGAACGAGGAATGCCGAAAGCATTGCTCGATAGGGAGCCTGCCACCATGTAGTCAACACCCGTGGCTTCCAGCGCATGGATAAAAACGCGAGTAGCTTCAAAGCCGTTCATCAGTTTGAAAGTTCGGGTGCTGGCCTATAGATGCCATGTTCATCCAGTTTGCGTCCAATATTGAGCCGCTTCTGCACGATCTGCTCCACCTGCTCGGGACTCGAACCCGGGAACTGGTGTTCAATGCCGGTGCGCATCCAGTTGAGCGAGTCCTCAAACAACTCAATGCCCGCAGCCAATCGCTCGCCCACCGTCATGCCGCGTGCCCGCAAGACTTTCTCGCGGTAAAGGGAATCGATCAGTTCCTGGGTGGGAGCCATGAGTCAAGGATAGCCTCCTGCCCGTGCAATTCAAGCCGATCTCAGCGCGTCTCCGCCGCAGGCGCTGAGGGGCTTGGCTTCGGGGCCAGTCTGGGGACGGCCAGCAAGGCGCAGACGGCGATGCCGGTTAAAGTCGCCAGCACGGCCGCATTGAAAACAATTAGGACGAGCGTGACCACGACAGAGCGCCGCTTGGCGAAACCGGGAACGAGGTACTCCAGCGCTATGAAGAAACAGGCCAGCGCCGGCCCGATGGAGAACGCGTGCTGAGGCAACCACAAGGAAGCATCCAGCATCCACTGCGCCTTGCTCATCTCCGGCCCCGCATCGTGCCAGACATGCAGGAGTTTGAGCACCATCACCAGAGCGCTGAAATTTAAAAACACGATGCAGGGGAAGAGCAGTCCCACCGCGCGCAGGTAAGTATGCCGCCCTGATTCCGCCGGTGCTTGATAAGCCGGCAGCGGCGGCGGAGACGTAAGCGGGAGAGCAGCGGGGTCCATCATCGTGAAGATGAGGGGTAGCCCCGCCGCTTGTCAAACCCTTGCGCCTACTCCTTCCGCTTCAACTGCGGCAGCAGC
>JAQGPI010000632.1 GCA_028293175.1 Verrucomicrobiaceae bacterium
ATTCTTGTACTCATCTGGTGAGCGGGTGAAGGCTTTGACGCGGCTGGCGTCCAGCGCATCAATCATCGCAAAGTCTGTGGCTAGGCCTGGCGTCGGGCCAAAGACCGCCCAAGGCACTATTGCGTTGTTCAGGGCGGCCGTGGTCTGAGCGTTGATTAGCCAGTTGATCCTGCTGTTGCCCAGACCTTGATAGGTGAAGGTGAGCGTGCGAGAAGGGACACTTGGGTTGTAAGTGACAGAAACTACATTGGTGCTGGCAGTGTAGGTCACCGTCCATGGATTTGTGGTGCCAGAGGCTTGCGACCAAGTGAACGTGCCGTCTGTAACCGTCACAGTGCCGTCCACCGCCGTATTGCCCAACGTAAAAGTCTGTGCGGAGGTGGAGCTAGCAGCCGTCGTGGCCGTCTGAGTATAAGAACCAGCAGAGGCTGAATTATAAGCGGCAAAGGCAGCGGTGGCACCAACACTGCGGACCAGTGTGGGATTCGTCTGCGAGCGGTTGTTGCCCAGCGTCAGGGTCAAGTTCTTTCCGCCACGAGCCTCAGCGGTAACCTGAGTCAGACCAGCCTTGAAGTTGACCACACGACCATCAGCACCGGAATCACTGGCGAGGCCCACCGTGATATTACCGCTCGTTGCCAGGGAATTCACCAAGCCAAGCCAACTGTCCGTCACACCTTGCACTACCAAGGCACCACCGGAACCAACAAACTGCTGGTTGCCCACAAGATTCACCGGCGTTGTCGTGGTCAGCGTTGGAGCGGTGACAATCGTGGAGTTGAACGCTCCGTTGTTATCAAGCACCAGCGTACCACCGCCCACTTCGACGGTCTGCGTATCGCTGTTGTAAACGAGGGAGGAGTTCCTGACGATGCTTGTACCACGGCCAATCTTGACGAAGTTCCCGCCATTGAGACGATAGTTCAGCACCGAAGTACCGCCGGCCGCCTGATAGAAACGCACAGCCGTCTTGTCCATGCTGAGCTGGCCGGTGGCGGTGGTATTGCCAAAGGTGACGGTGCCGCTATCATTGAGACCACCAATGTAGGAGTTCCCCGTGGAGGAACTTGTAACACGCCATTCACCCAGATTGAAGTTCTGGTTTGGGCGGGTAAGGAAGATAGCTGAGGTGGTGGAACCGCCCGCATCACCTAAGTTACCGCCCAAGAGGAAGCCCTGCATGCTGGTATTGCCATTGGCAGCAATAGCATTAGAGGTGGAAATATTGGTGGTGAAAGCATTGACACCAGTGCCGATCGTCACCGGCTGGGTGAGTGCAGCAAGCGCGGCCGCCGACCAGAAACCGGCGTCCACGGCCGGGTCATAGCTCAGCAGCAGAATGCCGCGGTCCAAAGCAAGACGACCGGCGGCGTTGTAGTGGCCATCGAGAACCACATTGCCATCATCGCTGCCAGAAATCTGCAGGCGGAACACTTGGTTTTCGTTCGTCCGTACGCCAGCAAGGCCTGGCTGGGAAGAAACCGGGGAAGTGACCGCGATGGCATTGCCTGAGGAGTCACCATGGTCGCCTATGTTGCCATGGATTGTGACAAACCCGCCAACGCCGCCAGCGGTGCCTGGATTGATCGTCAGCAGACGGGCGTCTGTATAATAGGTGTCCTCCGTGACCGCGGTGTCTCCCCCGTAGATGTTGCCGTAGATGACCAGCGACTGGTTTGTATTGGCAGACACACGGGTGCGGGCTCCTGGCTGGGCATGGCCATTTGAATCCACGTTGTCATACATGATATTGCCATAGAGGATATTGTTGCCATTTTCAGAGCGCAGCGCTTGCTGACCATCGGCCACTCCCAGACCGATGGTGAGATTCTTTGGTGCGCCGACGGCACCCAGCTGGATACCGTTGGTCATGCGGAAATCCCCAGTGCCCTGGATGAGAATGCCATTGCCAAGGCCGTTCGCTCCAAGTGCGTTGCGGCCATTTCGTGCGAACAGAACGCCTTCATCAACCGTGGTTACACCGGTATAGGTATTCACGCCGTCAAGCACCACTGCGGCCCCGCCCACTTTGGTCAAGCCGCCGGAACCGGCGATTGTTGTCTGCAATTCAAAGTTATTAGAGGAGTAAACACCCGAAACTAAACTGAGCCAGTAGTTCTGGTTGTTGATGATGCCTTCGGCAGCGCCAAAATTCACCGTGCCGCCACGGATAAAGGTGCTGGCGTTGTTATTGCCCACGCCAAACGCAGCAGAGGAAACCATCCCGGAAGCCACAGTTAGAACGGCTTTGTCGTCCATGTACAATGTTGGCTGCCAGTTGCTCACATAGCTGGTCAGGCGGGTGCCGTCATTAACGACTGACACTGCGTCTGGATCACTTGCTCCAACACCACTGCCATTGCTATCGGCAACCGGGCCGATATGCAGCGAGTTGATCGAGACACTTTCACGACCGTAGTAGTTGAAGTCAGTAAGGTTGACGTTTTGCCCGGCCACCGTGTTGACGACGGTCTGGCCGCCCACAATGCCAGTGGAAGTAAGCTGGCCGTTGGTAGGAGTAGCCCATTCCGAATCATCCAGCGGGCGAAGATACCCGGTGTTCGTGTCATAGGTCATGAAGAAGCTGCCAGTGGCGTTCTGGCGATTGCGCTCCTGACTGTAGAAGTCGCTGCCGTTGATACGGGTGTCCGCAAACTCGGTGTGAGGGGCGGAACCACCCAACAGCCCGAGGACGATTTTGCGTGAGGTGACGGAAGTGTCGGCTCCAGACTGCTGAAGTGTACCTATATTGTTGAGCTTGACCCGTACGCTGTCCACGCCGGCCGTGACAGTGGCCTTGGAATCAAAATTGGAATTCGAATCCAGATCACGGAAGCGCAGCACCGAGCCAGCCTTGCGATCAATCTGGCCGATCGTGAGGGTCATGTTGGTGCCCGTTCCCATGGAAGGCCACAGGTCAATCATGTTGATGCCGGAGTTACTGGTCAACACCTTGCCCGCACCGGTTGCCAGGGCTTCACTGTTGTCTGTCGATTCGCTGCCCACAATACGCAGCCAGCCGGTGTTCATCTTGATGCTGGCATTATCATTGATGCGGTTATTGTTGTTAACGGTCGTCACGTTGGAGGAAGCATCCAAGCGTGTGGAGTTGTCCAGCGTGAGCATGCCACTGCGTTCCAGAATAACATTTGATGTGCCGGAGATAGCGCCGGCTGCACCATTTAATGTCATGCCGAACTCACCCCAGCTTTCGGCCAGACCCTTGTTCGTATAGTCGACGCCGTTGACCGTCACAGTATCCGAGCGGGCCGGAGCACCCAAGCCCACCGAACGGGTCACAATAGTCTCGCCGGTGTAGGTGTTGTCAGCCGTAAGGCGCAATTCCCTGCTTCCAATCTTGGAAATCCCGCCGGGAGTGGTCGCGTTGATATTCACAATGGCACCATTGATGATCATCTTGGAGGTGGGATCCACCACTTGGTTGCCCTGGGACGACTGGATGCCGCCGCCGCCGCCTTCGATATTGAACATGTTGTTCTTTGCGGCGCCAGACACAGTGATGGTGCCTGTCAAATAAGTGGAGACGCCGGGAATGGTGTCGCTGTTGAGCTCAATGTAATTGGTGCCTCCGTTGGCTGCCGCTGTGGCACCGTCCATGAAAATCGGGACGGAATGCATGAGGCCTGAGTTCCGATAAAACTCCAGACGCGAGCCGACAATCGGGCTTTTAATAGTGGAACCGTTGGTCGAATCCAGCAGGCCTGGGCCACCATAGGCCACAGTGATGAGACCAATCTCGTCGCTTGTAAGGCCGCGGATAGCATTGGATGTAAGCGGGGGAATGGTCTGCTCGATGCGCAGCTCGCCTTCCTACACCAAGAGCTCAGACAGAGCGCTGGTCCCAGTCACGTCATTGACAAACTGAACGTCGCGAAGATCAAAGTCGCCAGTGCCCACCTTGGTCAGCTTATGTCCGCCGCCTTCGAGTTTCGGAGCCTGGGGCGAGAACACCGTATTGAGGGATGTGGTGCCCGTCTCAGGGTTGATGTCATAGCTGCCCAGGTCAATACGACCACCCGAAGCTCCCAACGTCGCATCACCCAGCAGGACCAGATGTGCAATTGTGCCAGTGCCCGACGAGTTGCGCAAGGCCCCCATATTGTTCGTTCCAGTACCCTGAATTTGGAATACTTTGCGGTTGGGATCGGTGTCGTCGTTAAAGTTCAGTGCCGCGCCTCGCAGGTCCACAGTGGCACCACTTGCCACCACGATTGCATTATTGATGCCAGTGGCACCCGCTACACGATTGCCAGCGGTGCTCAGCCAGAGTTCACCCTGGTTGACATTGATTGTGCCCTTGAGCGTGTAGTCATCGCTGCGGCCGGTATCGCCATCCAGGTTGCTCTTCGCCATCTGGGAATTGAGGATCAAACGACCGTTGCCCGTCTTCGTGAAGCCATCGTCACTATACACTGTGTTGCCGAAAGTGAGCTGCGCTCCGGCGTCTACCTGGACAATAGCGCCCAACTGCATGGTAA
>JAQGPI010000622.1 GCA_028293175.1 Verrucomicrobiaceae bacterium
GCCGCCGATAAGAGCGCCGAAGAAGGCGGGCGCTTGGTGAAGCTTTCGGAGATGTAACACGACCGCTGCGGATGGCGAAACCAGAATGACGGCTTCTGGTTTTGCTTCTCGCTGCGTAATGTTATTCCCGCTTGCGGGCCAGGATCACCACTGCGCCGGCAAATTGCTTCATGCCGGGGATCATGAGGAGCAGACTGTCCAGCTTGGTGGCCCATGGGTCGAAGATTTTGTCCATGGAGCGCGGCAGCAGCCTCCAGAAGCGATGGAAAAGGATGTAGTGGCGGATCTGCTCGATCTCGAAGACCTCGCCGATACGCACAATCTCATGCCAGGCGAGCTGGCGCTCATCGGGGCTCACTTCTTTGTCGACAGGAGTGCGGTCGCGCAGCCATTGCAGCAGGCGTGAGTAGGCTACGGGTTCTTGAAAGGCGATGCGCCCGCCTGGAACGAGCAAGTCATTGAGCGTGCGCAGGCCTTCTTCGAGAGGCAGGTGATGGAGCACGGACATGGCGAGCACTGCATCGAATTTGCCCTTGGGCAACGAGTCGCTAGCACCATCGGCCACCACAAAGGATACCTTGTCGGACACACCATCGAGCTCGGCGCGCTTGCGTGCCACCTTGATGACATCGGGTGATACATCGTAGCCTTCCACCTTATAGCCCATGCGGCCGAGGCGTGTGGCCATTTCGCCGCTGCCGCAGCCGAAGTCGCAAATAAACGTGGGCTTGTTGAGGGTGAGGAAGCGGATGAGGCACTCCACGCGGTTGCTGCGCCAGTTTTTGGCCTCGCGATACTGTTTCACGAGCACATCCGGCGTGCGGCGCAGGGCAGCCATGTCCTTGGCTGCCTCTTGGGCCTGGAAGACGAGTTCATCCTGGATGCGTTGTTCGTGAGTCTTGCTCATGGGAGGGAGTTACAAATTGATGGGGCCGTCGCCGTCGCCGCGGTTGATGTGGGCGTTAGGCAGGGCTTTGTCGAGAGGTTCGAGCTGCTTTTTCAAGCCGGGGCTTACGGCCCAGACGAAATTAGAGGGGCCGGAGAGGAAGCCGCAGCCCTTGAGCGCAGCATTCCATGCCTCATGGAGCTGGTTGGTCACAATCACATCGGCACCGCGTTTGCGAAGCTCTGCGACAGCGGCGCGGACGACGAGCTCAGCATCGGCGGGTGTGCTCAGGCAGTCAGCGATTGAGCCAAGTCGCATGCTGCCAAATTGCTTGTGGTTGTTAGCGTCAGTGCAAAGCAGCAGCGCCCAGCCGATGGGCTCGCTGTTGCGTCGCACCACGCAGCGAATCCAGCGTGGATCATCTGGTGGATAGAGGGTGTTGAGCAGCTTTTGATTGCGCTCCCCGCAAATGGAATAGTGCGGTGCGCTGCGCTCCCAGATGGCATCAGCCCAGGGACCGAATTCTGGCTCGCAGGTGACGGTAATGCCAGGCCCTTTCCGGGCTGGTGGACGAAACTGCAAAGCTTTGAAGCCCAGCCAGCCCAGGCCGCTGAAGGCGGCAAAGTCACAGGCCGGAGCCATGAAGCGCTTGTTGCGCAGCACGCAGGCATTGCGAAGGAAAGCAAAGGGATGCAGCACCAGAAAGCGAAAGGGCACCTGCTCGACGTGCCAGCCAAGTCCTGCCATCAGGCGGGGCAGGGGGCGATGCGCACCGCCCATGCCGAGGGAGCAGAGGTTAGGCTCGCGCTTCATTGCATCGCGCAATAGCAGCATTCCCACGGCGGCGTAGGTTTTGTTCACCACGCCTTCTGACAACGGCAGGCGCAGGAAAGCATGCGGTGTGCTGGCAGACTGGCCACGGCCATAGGCCTGGTATTGAAGAAGGTAGCCGCCGCGCACTTCGGGGGCCACATCCTTGCTCTCTTCGAGTGCGAGGAAATATTGCTGCCACATGGGGCTGTCCTTGCCCTCCGGACGGTGCCGGGAAAAGGAGCTCTCCATCAACTCAAACTCTGTCTCACCGCCCTGGCGCAGCCTGTCATTGAAGCGCGCGGCCGCCGCTCGCGCTTCAGGTGTATCGGGGAAACGGTCAATGCGGAAGGCCATGGCTAGTCGTGCAGGCGGTGCAGCACATGGGCCAGTTGATCGGCCAGCCAGCGGTTCTCTAGAGTGGCGCGCTCGGCGTCAGTAAGAATATGCGGAGCGGGCTGCTGGCTGGCGAGGAAATCGAGCAGGGTGGAGACGGGCACAAACCAGCCGTTGTGCTTGGCTACGTATTCCATCGTGTCCACGAAAGTAGGGTCCAGCTTGCCATCGACGTGGAAGTACTTGCCGAAGTGCGTGTAAATTAGGGCGCAACCGCGTTCGGCTACGAGCTTGTCCACGGTTTGGCGTGTCACGTAGCGTTTGAACGCACCGATCTCTGCGGCATCAGAGGCTGCAAACCACTGGTTCACCCAGGGGCGCTGTGTATCGTGATAGGGCATCTGCGGCACGTTGTTCAGCGTGTTCAGATCGGTATAAGTGAAGTTGCGCACATAGCGCACGCGCTCCTTGCAGATGTCGCCCCAGAAGAGCGGGTCGCCTTCCACATGGCCTTTGAAGCGTTCGCCGCGTTGCAGCACCTTGTACATCTGTCGGCGCCAGCCGCTCAGTCTTGCGGGGCCCCAGTAGAGACCCTCGCGATTGGTGGAATGATTCGCCAGCGTGTGCGGATCATGGCCGAACAGCTCCTTGAACCGGTCAAAACCCCGCTGGGTGAGGGCACGGTCAGAGGTGTGATAAGTGACGTTGTGTAAGGACATCTCAAAGCCCTCCCGCTGGAGTTGCAGGCAGAGATCGAGATAGTCCTGTTCCTCGCAAGTAGGGCCTGGAATGTCGGCTTCGCCGGGACCGGCGATGGGCCACACGGTTTTGGTCGTGCGCATGCCGAGATCGCGCAAGAGGCCGTAGATGGCGCGGTTGTTCTCCACCGTGGCGCGCTCCGTGTCGTCGAACACGGTGAAAGCAAAGTCTTTGCCGTCAGGCCATTGAATGGAGGAGGGAGCGCGCTGCGCCATAGAGGAAGGAGATGGGAGAGCTTCATTCAACACGTTGCCGAGCGGGGCAACTGAAAAGGCATTCATTGGGGGCTGGTTGTGGTTTTGGCGGTCTGCTTCCGCTGTGTTCTTGGCTGGTAGCAAAAACTTGCTATGCTCGGGCTTCCTCCCGCACCCATGCCCAGCCCTGAACTGCCACCCCTTTCCACTGCCATCAGCCGGGCTGATTATCTCCGCCTATCGAGGGAGCTGGTCGAGGCGCAAGTAGAGCGGTTGCAGGTAGCGGTGCTAGCGAGCTTCACGGCCGATTTCCTCCAGCCCTGCGTGGTGGTGGAGGCGGCAAGGCGGCAGTTGAGCTTTGAT
>JAQGPI010000624.1 GCA_028293175.1 Verrucomicrobiaceae bacterium
CGCAACTACGTCACCAACCGTCCCGTCCGTTAGGCCGCCGTCCGATTCCCCTTGCCAACGGCGAAGGCTAACGACAAGGAAAGCGCTCCGATGCCGCCTTCCATGGACCGTTTTGAGCCTGATGCCGTGCTTGCCAGCACTGCACCGGACCGTGCTGCACTGCCGCAGCGCCTGCTGTACGCAACCAGCGCAGGCATTGGCGGCACGGGGCTGGACAGCACCTCTCTGGAGGGGGCACTAGCCTCCCATAAAGCCGGGATTCTACGCCGCACTTTGGCCTTTGGTGTGGGCACCAAGGCCATTCCACGAGGGCGTATTCACTCGCTCAACTGGCATCCCGTGCGCCTGCTTTCCTGGCTAAAAAGCGACGAGTATTACGCAGCAAAAAAACGCTACGTCGATACCGTTGCCGCGCTGACGCTGCGCACGGGCAGTTACGACGCTTTTCACGGCTGGTCCGGCGACTGCTTCCGCTCGTTGGTGGAGGCGCGGCTGAAAGGCGTGCCCACCGTGATTGACATTCCCACCTGGCACCGCAACAAAGGGGCGGACAAGACCGGCGAAACACGCAGCGAACGCGAGGCACGGCAGGCCAACCGGGGCTGGCGCGACTGGCGCAAAAACTTGATCATCGACCGCCCGCGAATGCTGGCGGAGTACGATCTAGCGGACGTGATCCTCGTGCCCTCGCGCAAGGCGGCCGAAACCTTCCTGGCCGCCGGCATCCCAGAATCGAAGCTCCATTATGTGGCACGCGGCGTTGACCCCTCCCGCTATTCCCCGGGTGAACCGCCCACCGATGTTTTCCGCCTGATCTTTGTCGGTGCCCTCATCAAGCGCAAAGGCGTGCATCACCTGCTCGCGGCATGGCGCAAACTGAACCTCAAGAACGCCGAACTCCTCCTGGTGGGCACGCTGCACGAGGAGATGAAGCCCTTCATGGCGGAGATGGCGACGGCGAATGTAAAGCACCTGGGCTTCTCATCCCGCGTGCAAGATGAACTTCGCCGCAGCAGCGCCTTTGTCTTTCCCAGCGAGTGCGAAGGCTTTGCCAAAGTGACCCTGGAAGCGGCGGCCTGCGCCCTGCCCATTATCACCACGGCGGAGTCCGGCGACGCTGTTGCCCATGGTGAAAACGGCTGGCTCATTCCGCCCAATGACGAAGATGCGCTGGCTGCCGCAATTCAGCACTTCCACACGCACCGCGATGAAATCGCCGCCATGGGCCGCAACGGCCGCCAACGCGTGCTGCGCTGCCTCACATGGGATCATTACCGCTCCCGTGTTTTGCGAGGTTATGCGTTGGCCAAGAGCCGTGTATAGCGACGAAGTTTTGTTCTCGAAGCGCGCTTGTGTTTTGTTGCCATAAGTCCAGGATACGAAGCACGTTCGAAACCAACTGAACTCTTAGCGTCCCTGGATCTCTCAAACTATGAGCACCGAACCCGAAGCAGAACTCGACCTCGCCATCGCCAACATGGACTCAGCATCCACTGAAACCCAGGCAAGAGGCATTCTTTCCAACCTGCCAGGAGTGCTCAGCGCGCATCTGCATGAAATGGGTGCCCTGATCAAGTACCGCCCAGGTCGTATCACCAAGGAAACCATCTGCGACCATCTGCGCAAGGCAGGCCTGGAGCCGACCATTTTCCAGGATTCCGCCAGCGGCACGACAGGCACGGTGGGGTACTAGATAGAGCATCCTATCTTAGGCTACGTCTCGGGCTTGCCCAAATAGCCCAGTCACGCCGTGACTGGTAGCGCTTGTTCAAGCTCCGATCATAGCATTTGGCCACAACCAGTCTGACTCAGTCACGGCGTGGCTAGGCTACTTGGTCTGAGCGCCTCAGGGACCGTGAAGTTGCATTCCGTTGCAGTCGAGCCAAGGATGGTGGATAAACGGGGCCGTTTCCCGGTGCCCGTTCCTCGACCCCTGTTCCGTACGCATTGCGAATTCTCCTCCTCCAGCTCAAGCGCATCGGCGACTTCATCTTGACCGCTCCGGCGGTGGCTGCGCTGCGCAAGGCCCATCCTGAAGCCGAAATCGTAGCGGTGGTACCGGCGGCGGTGGAGGGCTTGGCGCACTGCCTTCCCGGTCTGAACCGCGTGCTCCCCTACGGCGGCGGCTTGAATGCATCCGTCTGGGCCAGTCTCCTGGCTGGCGAATGGGATCTGTGCCTGGATTTCACCGGCACCGACCGCAGCGCGCTGATGGCCTGGCTTTCCCGAGCGAAACGTAGCATCGGCTATGCGAAATGGGGCAGCGAAGGCTGGCGCGCCAGGGCCTACACCGAGCTGTGCGATGCCTCCGTGCGCGACCTCCATACGGTCGATTTCCATCTCGCCCTCACCGCAGAGCCAGCCGCCGAAGATGCCACCTTCCTCCGCATTCCCTCCCATCTTTCCCCTTCCCTCCCATCCGAAGGCCCCTACGCCATCGTGCACATCGGCACAGCGCGTGAGGAGAAGTTCTGGCTCGACGAGCGCTGGGTTGAAATCATCCAGCACATCGCCAAAACCCACCACGTGGTGCTCACCGGCACCAATGACAGCCTTGAGCGCCCGCACCTGGACCGGGTGCGCGCTTCTCTGACCGTCCCCTTCACCGATTTGACCGGCCGCCTGTCCTTGGTGCAACTCGCGGCGCTCATTTCCCGCTGCGATCTCGCCCTGGGCGTGGACAGCATGGCCATGCATCTGGCCGCGCTGTTCCGTCGCCCGCAGGTGGTGCTTTTCGGCCCCACCAACCCCTTCCATTGGCGGCCCCTGCAATCCAGGGCCGTTGTGGTGGCCGCTGGCCACGACACGCCGCTCACTACCTTTGCCCCCAACGCAAAAGGCGCTGAAATGAACCTCATCTCGACGGCACAGGTGATCGATGCTATCACTCACGCCCTCTCATCTCCCTAATGCCCAAACCTGTCAAAGTCAGCCGCAAAGACATGGCCAAGCTCTCGACTGCCGAGACCATGGCCCTGGCCAAACAGACCTACGCCAAGCTGTTTCGCTACATCAAGCCCTACCGTGGCCGCTTCCTGCTGGGCATCTTTGTCAGCGTGCTCTCCGGCTTCTCCAATTTCCTGCTGATCCAGGGCATGAACGTCGTCTTCAGCGTGGTGCTGGACAAGAATTCGCCCACCGTTCCCGAGTCCCCTCTCAATCAGTTCCTGGGCAAGATCAACGCCCAGTCCTTCACCCTCTACCACCACGTGGCGGAGAAGGTGGACAAGATCAGCAAGTTCAACCTGGGCCTGCCGGGCTTCCAGGTGAATCCCGCGCACCTGCTGCCCGAGGCATGGCGCGGCTCCGTAGGGCTGGTGATCGCCGCCTGCGCCTTGGTGCCCCTCATTTTCCTGCTGCGCGGTGGCCTTACTTATCTGGCCAACTACCTCATGATGTGGGTGAGCACGCGCATCCTCTACGACCTGCGCAATGACACGTACAAGGCCCTGCTCGGCCAGTCCCTGGGCTACTATTCCCGGGCCAAGGTGGGCAATTTGGTGCAGACCGTGTTCAATCAGGCCCGTGTCGCGCAGCAGAACCTCATGACCCTGTCGCAAGACATGGTGCAGCGTCCCGTGGCCATCATTTCCATCCTCGCCGCCTTGCTCCATCAAGACTGGCGCTTCACCTGCTACTCCTTGATTGTCTTCCCCCTCTGCATCCTGCCCGTGGTGGCCATTGGCCGCAAGGTGCGCCAGGCTGGTGCCCAGGAAGAAGCTGAAGCGGGGCAGATGATGGTGCAGATGACCGAGTGCTTCAACGGCATCCGCGTTGTGAAATCCCATGCTCGCGAGGACTACGAGCAGAGGCGTTTCCAGGACAGCAATACCAAGATGAACAAGCTGTTCATGCGCTACGGCAAGGCCATGGAACTGGTGGGCATGCTGGTGGAAATCGTCGCCTCCTTTGGCGTCGGCATCGGCCTTTACTACGCCTGGAGCTCCGGCATCACCGCCTCCAAATTCATCACCCTGGTGGGCGGCCTGACCCAGATTTATCCGCATACCAAGGCGCTCAGCCGCATCCAGCTCGTGATGCAGAAGACCATCGTCGCCACCTCCAATATCTTTGCCACCATGGAAGAGGAGCCCGAGGTGAAGGATGTGCCCGACGCCAAGAAACTGAATCGCACCGAAGGCCGCATCAGCTTCAAGAACGTCACCTTCAGCTACAAGACCGGCCACAAGGACCCGCGCCCCGCTGTGAGGGGCATCAATCTGGAAATGCAGCCCGGCAAGTTCTACGCCTTCATCGGCCCCACCGGCGCAGGCAAGAGCACCCTGTTCTCGCTGATCCAGCGATTCTACGACGTGGACGGCGGCAGCATCGAGATCGACGGCCACGACCTGCGCAGCGTGACCCAGCAATCGCTGCGCGACCAGATCGGCGTTGTAAGCCAGGACGCCTTCCTCTTCCACGATACCATCCGCGAAAACATCCGCTACGGCCGCCTTGATGCGACCGAAAAGGAGATCATCGCCGCCGCCACCCAGGCGCATGTGCATGACTTCGTGGTCGATAAAAAAGAAGGCTATGACACTCTCGTCGGCGACGGCGGCGGCAACCTCAGCGGCGGCCAGAAGCAGCGTGTGACCATCGCCCGCGCCATCCTGCGCAACGCCCCCATCCTGCTGCTCGATGAAGCCACCTCCGCCCTCGATACCGAGACCGAGAAGATCATTCAAGAAGCCATCCAGCAGCTTTCCCGGGGCAAGACCGTCATCGCCATCGCCCACCGACTCTCCACCATCCTCGGTGCCGATCAGATCGTGGTCATGCAGAACGGCGGCATCGAAAGCATCGGCACCCACCAGGAGCTGCTGCAAAAGAGCGAGCTCTACGCCCGCCTCTATCAGCTCCAGTTCCAGGAAGCCACGCAGTGGAGCGAGGGCAGTGATTGAGGCTGGAGTTTGCATTGAAATGCAAGCGCAAGTGCCCGAACCACAGCGTGGTTCCCCGTGAATAGCCCGGGGTCGAACGACCCCGGGTACACGACATGATGGCGGAACAACCACAGCGTGGTTGGCCTATGCGGGGAGGTTTTGCAAAGCGGGATACGCATAGGCCAGCCCCTCCAGGGCTGATCAACTGCCAACGGTTACCCGGGGTCATTCGACCCCGGGCTAGTCACGGAGAACCACGCTGTGGTTCAAGGCGGCCTAACTACCACCCTAACGCCGCAATGATCGGAACCAATGATTCCGGCATGTTCTCGTCCAGCTTGATCTTCATGCAGCCATGGGCAGCATTGGCACTGGCAAATCATCGAGGGCAGAGGCGGCGGCAAACGCAATGACCGCTCCCAACGCTTCTTTTGATACGGTCGGAAAATCCAGCAGAATCTCCGCTGTTGAAGATCCTTCGGCAAGACTTGCCAGCAAGGTCCGGACCGGCACCCGAGTCCCTTTTACCACCATTGCGCCGCCGCAAATATCCTTGCGCCGTTCAAAGCTGTCTGCCGAGTTCATGGGCCCATTATCGCAGACCAGCCGCTCACTGGCAACTCCATCTCCTCCAGGCCCACACAGCCACCCCCGCCCTGGGCAACGAATCTTAGATACACCCATCGCTGCCTTCCGACCACCACCCATGAGCACCCTCGAACACGCCCCGCTTGTCGCCAATTCCCCCAAGGAAGCGGCTGAAACCATGATCAGCGAAGGTTCGCCGCTTCAGCAACCGCCTCCTCATGACACGGAAGAATCCACCGCTGCACCGGCTGAGTTTCCCCGTTGGAGCGCGCAGAGCGAGGGCTTGGTGGCGGAGTTCCATTTCTCCAGCTACCTGGCGTGCATCGAATTCGTCAACCGCGTGGCGGACATTGCCGAGGAGATGAATCATCACCCGGAAATGACCGTGAGCTGGGGCAAGGTGCGGCTGGCCGTGATGACCCATTCGAAGAAGGCCGTCACCTCGCTGGACCAGGAATTTGTGCGCAAGGTGGAAGCCCTGTGCGAGCAGATGCCTAGCGAGTCGGAGGCTTCTCTGGCGCCCACTTGACGATCTTGCCGTCGCCCCAGAGCTCTTCCAGGTTGTAATACTCGCGCTTTTCCTCTTGGAAGACGTGGATCATCACATCCGAGTAGTCGAGCACCAGCCACTGGCTGTCCAGATGATCGTCCCGCAGGCGGGGCTGCTGGCCGTGGTTGTCCTTCATCTGCTCATCAATCTCATCGCGGACGGCGCGGAGGTGCGGGGCGGAAGAGGCGGTGCAGATGACAAAGTAATCGCAGATGGGCGAGATTTCGCTCACATCCAGGATGACGATGTTTTCCGCTTTCTTGTCGTCCGCGTATTTTGCGCAGAGCTTGGCAGTTTGTTCTCCGGTCATTCGAAAGGTCTCAGGGGCAGGTGGGAAGTCATCATGCCAGAGGTTGAGCATAAAGCAAATGGGAGTGTGGCAAAGCGAAGCAGCCTGTTGCGGCGCGAGGGGTGGGCTTCATTGAGAGAGAAAAGCTTGGTTGCGGCGCAACCAAGCTTCTCCCCC
>JAQGPI010000005.1 GCA_028293175.1 Verrucomicrobiaceae bacterium
GTGAGACGGTCAAGGCTCTGCACCTGGTCTTCCACCATCACCGTGCCCACCTCCGTGCCATTGCTTTTCCAAAGCTGCGTGGCACCGCTGAGGGTCACGACAAAATAGATTTTGTCGCCGATCACCACCATGGAGGAGGGGCTGCTGTCAGCCACTCCCGGCGCGATGTCCTTCACCATCACCGTGCCCGCGTCGGTGCCGTCGCTCTTCCACAGCTCCCGGCCATGGCTGCCGTCATCGGCGCTGAAATAGGCCACGCCGTTGATCACGGCGAACCCGTAGGAGGTGTCCTCCCCTCCACGCTGCACCAGCCCGAAAGGATTGGAGCCATAGCCGGTGAAAGTTCCCAAAATATTGGGGAAGCTGCCGGGTCTGATGTTTTTGACCAACACCGTGCCTGCGGCGGTGCCGTTGGTCTTCCATAGTTCTGTCCCCTCTGCCTGTCGAAAAGCGGTGAATAGGAGGGTCGTGCTGTTCAAAGGCGTGGTGAAGGCCGCAAAGCTGCTGCCGTCGGCAATGTCCTTTACCAGCGCCGTGCCTGCGGCGGTGCCATTGGTTTTGTAGAGTTCACTGCCATCCGGTCCGTCGGCGGAAAAGTAAAGCGTGTTGCCGAAGGGGCACAGTCCGTAAGGATCGGAACCCGTCCAGCCTCCACCGATGCCCTTGACAAGGAGCGTCCCCGCAGGTGTTCCGTTGGACTTCCACACTTCTTTGCCGTTCTCGGGCGTGTTGCCCACCATATAGAGCGTGCTGCCTATGGAAGTCATTTCGCCGAAGCCGAACTGAGGTGTTTCAGGGCCGGGCTTGAAATCTTTGAGCAAGAAGGTGCCAGCCGCCGTCCCATCAGTGCGCCATAGCTCCGATCCAAACCCGACTGTATTTCCGATGAAGAATCCCAGGTTCCCTACCGCCGTGAAGGAGGAACAGCCAGGTAACAAGGCCACGCCGCTTAGAGGGGGTGTCAAGCCGACCAGGAAGGTGCCGTCGGAGGTGCCGTCACTGCGGAAGAGCTGGTAGTCGCTGTTGAAGGAGTTGGTGGAGGAACCAAAGAAGACCGTGCCATTCAGCGCACCCAGGCCGCCCGTGGAACTGTCCGCGGTATTGGTGTTCAGCATGCGAGTGAGATGCGCGCCCGTCTCATCCACTACCCACAGCTCGCGGCCATTGACGCCATCATTGGCGGTGAAGAAAAGCTTGCTCCCCGAAGAGGTGAGTTCCTTGGGGGTGCTGCCGGCCGTGGACGTGCTGATTTTCTTCAGCAGGCCTGTGCCACCCGTGGTTCCGTCGCTGACATAAGGTTCACCGCCACCACCCGTGGGTGCCGCCGCGAAATAGACCTTCGACCCTATGGCCTTCAGTTCCTTGATCGCCGCGCTGGCGGAACCCGCCGCCAGATCTTTCACCAGCACGGTGCCCCCCGCCGTGCCGTCGCTCTTCCACAGTTCGAGGCCGGAAGTGCCGTCCGTCGCACAGAAATAGAGCGTTGTGCCGATGGCCTCCAGCATGGTTGCAGTGAAAGGGTTGGACGCCGGCGCGCCAAAGCCCGTGCCTGGGAAGATGTCCTTCACCAGCGTCGTGCCCGCTTCCGTGCCATTGGTCTTCCACAGCTCGACACCATTGGTGCCATTGTTGGCAAAGAAGTAGATGGTGGTGCCGATGGCCTTGAAACCAAAGGGCTCGCCGCCCACGGACGCAGAAGGGTTGATTTCCTTCACCAGAACGGTGCCGGCATCCGTGCCATCGCTTTTCCACAACTCCCGGTTGGCGGTGATGTTGCCGGCGGAGAAATACACCGTAGTGCCCAAGGCGATGATTTCGCCCACTGCCGCATTGCCAGAGCCGGGGCTGATGTCCTTGACCATGTAGGTGCCCGCCGATGTGCCATCGCAGCGCCACAGCTCGTTGCCATGCGAGCCGTCGCCCGTGCCAAAATAGGCCACGTTATTCATCACCGCATAGGGACCAAAGTAGGCTGAGCTGTTGCCCGGGATGATCTCCTTGACCATGGTCGTTCCGTCGCTGGTGCCATCGGTGACCCAGAGCTCGTTGCCCGGCGCGTCCGTGTAGGCCAGGAACAGAAGCTTCGTGCCGATGACCACAAACCGGCTCGGACCGGAGCCGGGGTTCACGTTGTTAAACTGCAGATCTTTGACCATGGTCGTGCCACCCGCCGTGCCGTCGCTCTTCCACAGCTCAAAATTCCGGTCGTAGTCCTGAGCCGTGAAATACAGCATGCCGTTGAAGACAATGGCGCCAGCCTGCGGAATGCTGCTTTCAGAACCGGGAAAAATGTCCTTCACCATGACCGTGCCAGCCGCGGTGCCGTCCGTTTTCCACAGTTCCACGCCATGCGTACCGTCGTTGGCGGCAAAGAAGGCGGTGCTGCCCAGCACGCCCAAAATGGTGGGGCTGGAACTCTGATTGCCCAGCCAGACGTCCTTCAGCAGCACCGTATTGCCGGTGGTGCCGTCCGTCTTCCACAGCTCGCGTCCTTCGGAGCCCGAGGTGGCCACGAAGAGCACGGTGCTGCCGAGTGCGGTGAACTGCGTCGGATTGGACTGGTCCGGGGCGGAGGCTTTGTTGACGTCGAACACCAGTTCAAGCTGCGCCTGCGCGAAGTGAGCCATGAACAAGACAAGCGCCAAGCACACCTGGCTGCTGGCGAAGCAGAGTTTCCTTTTCATCCGTTTGAGGGGGGTTAATGAAACCAGCGGGGAGAAAAGTTACCTGGGGCATAACTTCGCGGCAGCGCCATGATTAACAGGCAGATGGCGACATTTCAAACATTGATTGGTTGTAATTTCCGATCTGGCTGGTGGTTTGCCTTATGGTTTTTGGAAGGGATTGAGGATAGTAGCTGCGGCGGCAAGAGCCTCGGCGTTGGGCTTCGAATGCGCGGCAACCTCCACTCCACCTTCTTGCTATTTTGCGGCTGCGCGCACCGAGGATTGTTATGGCGCGGCAGCTTCGGGGTCCGCAGAGCCTCAGTTTAGCGCCCCGGCGGATGCGGCGGGATCTTACCAGCAGGGCTGCCTCTCGGCTCTTCATGCGAGGCCAGCAGATTACCTAACAACTCGCTGCCTTTTTTTGGCATCACGGTGATTCTTGCGGCGCTGCCCATGATCTTCTGCGTTTCCAGCACCTCAAAGAGCACTTCGGAAACCTCCTCGTCTTCCGAGATCTTCTGCAACGATTCGCCCACAATTTGCGGGCGGATGGCACCGGCTTTGGCAAATTCCACGGCGGCCTGGCGCTCGGCAGTGCTGGTGATGATGCTCACTTGATTGGCACCGTCCTGCTTGATGGCGGAGGTCACTTGGCGCAGGCGGTTCACCACCTTGCTTTCGATTTGGCGGATCATGCCGATGTCGCGGAAGTGCACCTTGCGGATGTACACGGAGCCCAGCCTGTAGCCCCACTCGTGGGACTTGGGCGAGACCTCGCCGCGCACGGTGTCGCTCATGGCGTGGCGGTTGATCAGCATGCTGCCCAGCGGCATGTTGCTGAGGCAGCGCACGGTGGAATTGCTAACATTCGCGGACAGGGAACCGCGCGGATCAGTGTTCTTGAACAGGTACGCGACGGGGTCGCTCACGTACATTTCATGCCAGATGCCGATGCCCATGGGCGCGCCTTCCTCGGAGTTCACCGCCTGGCTGCGCAGGTATTCCTGATCCAGACGCATATCGAGCACATGACAGCGGCCCAGCCAATTGACGAGGAAGGCGGAAAGGCCGAGCTTTGCCGGCAGGAAGTGCAATCCCGGCTCATCAATGCTGGCGAGCACCTTGCCGAACAGCACGTACACAAAGCAGCGGCGCTCGGGCACAATCGCGTAGAGGCCCGCGATGCGGAAGAACCAAAGAATCAGCGGCACCCCGATGGAGCACGCAACAAAGGTGCCGACGACGGCGAGAAAGAAGTGATTCATAGAATTCATTGCTTGGCCTCCACAAAGACTTGCTGGGCTTTCTCGTACAGCGAGAGCTTGACGTTGCGCACGTAGGCGCGCAGAGCGCCAGTGCCGCTGGCTTTTAGTTCCTTGAGCTGCGCGGCGAGACGGATGAGCGGCTCCACTTCGGCTTGCGCCTTGAGCGTTTCGATTTCCACCGCGCGGCGCGATTGCACGATCTTCTGGTCGGCGCTGGCCTGCGCGAGGCTGATGTCCGAGGAGACCTGATTGTAGGCCGTATTGATCGCGGCGAGCGCGGATTCCACTTCCAACGGCGGATCGATGCCGGTGATCAGCGTGGCATCCAGCACCATGCCGTACCGGGCCGAGGAGGACAGGCACTCGTGGTCCATGTGCTCATTCAGATCGCGCAAGTTTTTGCGGATGTCATTGATCGAGATGCCAATGACGGCGGCGGAATCGGGCGAGCCATCTTCCGCGGGAACCTTCGGTGCCTCGAAGTTGGCAATGCGTTCACGCAGCACAGAAACGAAGTAGCCCATCACGTGAGCCATGGGTTTCTTCACACCAAAGAGGAAGGCGTACAGGTTGCGCTCAGCGACGCGGTAACGGATCTGCCCAGTGAGCCCCACATTGAGCTGATCCTTGGTTACGGCTTCGAGCAAGGAGCCGTTGACGTTCGCCGTCGGGTCCTCCGGGTCCCAGGCCATGTTGACGGTGCCGGTGGCGATGGAAACCTTGTGGATCTGCTGCCAGGGCATCTTGAAGTAAGGGCCGCCGGGCATGATCACACGCACCTGCGGGTAGCAGTAGCGCGATTTCTCGTCGGCGTTGAGCGACTCGGAAATCGGGTCGTTGTGGGTGGTCATGTCACCCACCCGCTCGGCCTTGCCGAAGCTGGTTTTCACGGCCCGTTCATTCTGATCCACGGTGTAGAGACCGGCGATAAGGTAGCGGGTAAGAAACCACGCAATGAACCCAATAATACAACCAAGTGGGACCGAAAGCATAGGGGAGAGATCCAGGGATTAAGACCCGGCCAGCGTCATTGATGCGGGATGCATTGCCAAGTACAATGTGGCCTGGGGATTGGAATGGAAGGTTTGGGCCTCTCCGGAAGGCTCTGATCGCTTCCGGTACCTCACTCGGTCCTATTGCTTTTACCGCTACAGGTTGACAAATGAACCTCCGCCCGTACCTCCACGCCCCCCTCCGCCTGCGAATCCCTGTGAAGCCGCGTTGCAGTCAACGCTAAACCACAACCTGAGCAGAGGCCCCCGTTATTCCTGAGCGCACCATCATCTCTACGAAAGTCCTCGGAGCCGTCATCCTTGTGTGCGTGCTGTTGGCAGCCTGTTTCATTCCAGATGAGGATGAGCTTGTGCATCGTCTCGACCAGGATGGATCAAGCGAGCGGCTGAAAGTCCTGGCCGATGAGCTTCTGGCGGAAAAACGGCAGTCGTTTTTAGCCAAGGGCACCGAGGTGGAACGCCTTCATGCCTGGCTGCTGCTGGATGATCCTGAGCTGGTGGGCGATCCGGTGCTGCTCGCGGACGAACGAAACATGTGTACCGGAGCGGAACATCCCGTCGAACTGGGTGAAGAGCTGTTCGCCCACACAGACAAGGTGGAACCCGAGGTGCTGGATGTGCTGGCCGATGCCCTGGTGGTCCGCGCTCTGGCACTGGAACATCCGGCGGATGCGGGCACTCTGCTGGCCCATTGGATGCAGTTCCATCCCGGATGGAATCTTGTGGACCGCGAGATCCAGGCCTGGCGCTGGGCGGCGCGTCCCGAGATGGCCTTCAAGGCGCTGGACAAGGCCCTCACCTCCGGCCTCAATCCCGAGCATGCGCCCGCTGGAGCGGAGGATTTGCTGGTGAGGCTGGCGCTGGAATCCGGCCAGCCCAATCTGGCCTTCGATGTGGCACAGCGCCGTTACCTTGCGGCACCGGCTGCCGACCAGCCTGCGCTCCTGCGGCGCTTGGTGGAGCTGGCCTCGCTTAGTGACCGCACGCCCCAGGCTTGCGCGCTGATCAGCGCTCATCTCCAGCACCTGCCTTTCCACGCCCTGCCCCTAGCGGAAGCCATCGCCTTGCAGCATCAAGGCAAGGCCTTCGCCAATGAGGCCGCACGGGCGGAGTACGAGCGCTACGCCGCCGCCATGGCCCGCTGGC
This sequence comes from Verrucomicrobiaceae bacterium, assembly GCA_028293175.1. Taxonomy (GTDB): domain Bacteria; phylum Verrucomicrobiota; class Verrucomicrobiia; order Verrucomicrobiales; family Verrucomicrobiaceae; genus CAINXC01. The sequence continues at coordinate 6,091 of JAQGPI010000005.1, forward strand.
AGGAGTGGGACGACCATGGCAGCATCGCTTTCGAGACCTGGCTGCGCCTTGCCATCCTGGACCACGAAGAAGCCTGGAGCCGCATCCCCGCGCTGCAGGAGCAGCTTTTCCGGGAAGATGATTTCGCCCTGGTGCTGGCTGATCGTATTGCCGCTGGCAAGCAATTGGAACGCGAGCCGGCACTGGCCGCCATCCTTCTCGATCAAGGGCTCACTGAAGACGCCATCGTCCACTACCGCAATGCGGCGCGGCGTGAAGCCGATCCCTCCTCCATCCACACGCAGCTCGCCCGTATTTATCAGCAATCCGGCGAATGGGAGAAGGCGATGGAAAGCTTTGGCGAGGTGCTGAAGGTGGACCCCAACAACGCCGAAGCCGCCAAAGGCCGTGCCTTCGATCTAGCGCGTCTGCATCGCTACGAAGAGGCTTGCACAGCCTACATCGCCCTGGCCCGCGGGTTGCCCGAAGATGCCGAAGTGCAGGAAACCTGCGCCACGCTCTGCGATTCGCTCGGCTACGCGGAGAAGTCCCTGGAGGCCAGCAGGCGGCTGCTCGCCTGCAAGGGCCACGTGTCCACGGTCGAAGATTACATGTCCCTGGCGGAGCAGTGCCGGTTCCTCGGCGACAGCGCCGGGCAGGTGGCCGTGCTGCGCGATGGGCTCACTCAGGCACCGCAAAGCTCGCGCCTGCGCATCACGCTTGCTCAAGCCTTGTCTGATACCAACGCGCACGATGAAGCCGTGGCGCTGCTCATTGATGCCTCCTTGCGCGATGATCCCGCCGCGCTCGATCTCTTGATCAGCGAGGCCATGCAAACCGCCAGTGGCAGCATCACCGCCGCCGAGATCTTCATCGCCGCGCTTCCCTCCTGCCTGGACAAGGCCCCGGAGGTGAAGCTGCGGCTGGCTTATTTGTTCGATTTCGTAGGCCTCGCGGATGAAAGCGACCGCCTTGTCGCCGAACTGCAGGGCAATAGTCATTATCGGCTCAATCACGTGTGGCACAATCTGGCCAAGGTTTGCATGGCATTCGACGACGCTAACCATGCCGAGTCCTTCGAGCTTCTGCACCTGGGCGCGCTGGGCGGCAAGGATAGCACCTCGTGGGAGCTGCTGGGCGACATCTACACTGCTGAGGCGCGCACTTCGGAAGCCAGCATCGCCTACAACAAGGCCATTGAATTCATGGCCCCCACCACCATCCCTGCGGGGTTGAAGCTGCGGCATCTGACGCAGGCAAAGGTGTTTTAGAAAAAAGTGGTTTCGGCTTCAGCCGAATCAGGAGCGGCATGAACTCCCCCATGTGCCAAGTCCTGGCTAATGAGGATAAAGCCGCAGCCACTTTCTTTGACAGCACCGCTTGGAGAATTCACCCGCGAGCATTGCAGGATTCCCGCACGCCCCCGCGTTTGTATTGACCCCTGCCGGCCCATTTGCTCCAATCACGACCTCGTTTATGACCAAGCTCACCCTCTCCCTGCTTTCCACCCTCGCGCTTTGCGGCGCCGCCACCGCCCAGGTGACCTATGAGTTCGCGCCGAACTTCATCCAACCGCCTCCCGGCAAGGAACAAATTGGCAACAGCCATGGCGAAATCGCCGTCGATGCGGCCGGCAATTTCTATGTCTCCGTGCGGGACAAGGATGCTGGCATCCAGGTTTACGGCGCGGATGGCAAATTCGTGAAGGCCCTGAAACTGCCGGATTCACTGCACGGTTTTGTCATTCGCAAGGACGGCGCGGAAGAGTTCATCTACGGTGCCGTGCTCAACGAGGGCCGCGTGATCAAAACCAAGCTCGACGGCACCATCGTGCTGGAGATCCCGAATGCCGCCTTCCCTGCCGACAAGTTCGAAACCGAGAAGGACAAAAAGCTCCACCTCACTAATTGCGATGTGGCCCCCAACGGTGATATCTACGTGGTGGATGGCTACGGCCAGAACTGGATCTTCGTCTTCGACAAGGATGGCAAGTACAAGAAGGTCTTCGGCGGCCCCGGCGAGCCTTTAAAGCTGTCGAACACGCACAAGATCTTCATCGACAAGCGCTTTGAACCCGCGCGCATCCTGGCCTGCGACCGTGGCAACAACCGCATTCTGCACCTGGATCTGGACGGCAATCTGATCAAAGTCTTCGCCGATCAAAACCTGCGCCGCCCGAGCTCCGCCTCCTTCCATGGCGACCTCGTGTGCGTGGCTGAAATAGCCGGCCGCGTGAGCGTCTGGGACAAGGACGGCAAGCAAGTGGCCGAGCTGGGCGTGAACGACACCAAGGGCCAGACCAACACCCCGAAAGTGGAGCCCAAGGACTGGCAGCAAGGCACCGTCACCTCCCCCCACGGCATCACCTTCGACAACCAGGGCAACATCTTGGAAACCGAATGGAACGAGTTCGGCCGCGTGCTGCGCTGGAATAAGAAATAAGGTAGCGGACGCTGGCAAGAAAGTGGCTGCGGCTTTAGCCGCATCAGGCGAGACTCAGCACCCTGGAAAGTTCCATGCCCGCTCCTGATTCGGCTAAAGCCGAAGCCACTTTCTTTCGTCCACAGGATGAGCTGGCCATCCATCGTGGCAACCTGCCCCATTGGCGGCAAAACCAGGTTACTTACTTTGTCACTGCGCGCCTTGCCGACTCCATGCCGCAAGACAAACTCCGCGAGTGGCGGCAAAAGCGAAGCCTCTGGCTGGCGGCCCACGGGCTTGGGAAATTATCGGAAGTTCACCTTCTTCCTGATGACCAACAGCACGAGTTTCACTTTCTTTTCACCAAGCAATGGCATGCTTGGCTAGATACCGGTTTTGGCGAGTGTCACTTGCGCTTGGCTGACGCACGCGAGATCCTCATAAAGCGTCTTCTGGCAGAGTCATCGCTGGATGCCTGGGTGATCATGCCGAACCATCGGCACGCTTTGGTTTCGCCCAAGGACCAGACCCTGGGTGAAGTGATGCAAAGCTGGAAGGGTGGCAGCTCATTTGCCATCAACCGATGCTTGGGCCGCAGTGGTATCCTGTGGCAAAAGGAAGCGTACGATCACATCGTGCGCAGTGAGGAGCAGTTGCTCCACTACCGTCGTTACATCGCTGAGAACCCTCTCAAAGCAAAGCCACGTGCTGATGAGTATGCTGTGGGCATTGGCAACCAGGTTTTTAACTCTACAGAAGAGATGACAAAGTAGCTGAAGCTTTAAGCAAAAAAGAAAGTGGCTCCGGCTTTAGCGACATCAGGCAAAGCTCAGCATCACAAAAACAGTCCCTCCCCGCCCCTGATTCGGCTAAAGCCGAAACCACTTTGTTCAATGCCCCGCCACCTCGCCCTAGCCACCATCATCCTCTTAGCAGGACTCCCCGCCCTCGCCCAAGGCCACGGCATGGAACTCATGCAGGCCCGCATGGACTGGCAAGACGATGGCAGCCTGCGCCTGGAAATCACCGCCGACTACGGCGGCAATCCCATGCTCAATTCCGAAGCCGAAGCGCGCGATGCCTTGCAGGACATCCTGCGCATCGACATCGACGGCACCGAGCACAAGCTCAAGGACCTAGCGCCGCTCAACGTCGAGCGCCGCGATCAGTTCGACCGCACCTCGCCCATGCCTCCCCCGCCCGAGACCGCAGGCACGAAGCACGAGCTTGTCACCGCCCTCTGGCAATGGCAGCCCACCGGACGGCGGGTGCGCTTTACCGTGCCCAAGGGCAGCGTCCACGATGTCCTCTTCTGGCGGCATGAAGGCGCCGTCTCGCCGCAGTGGCGCGTCCTCATCACCGGCGACAGCACGCCCACCATGCAGGTGCCAGGCGGCCGCTCTTCCATGATGGGAGCGGTCGCGTTCGGCGTTCTAGTCCTGGGGCTCTTTTTTGTCCGCTTTCGGCGAAAAACGAGTAGCTAGTGTGGCCGCACTTTCCCCGTTGGTGTCTAGCCTTTAGGCGATCAATCGGCCTGTGCATGGCCATCTCCCAGATTTCCTGATCGCCTAAAGGCTCGACACCAACAACGCAGGACACGCATCACCCCTGCACCAAAATCCGCTTGTCTCCCGAACCCTCCACACCCTTCATCTTCGCCATGATCCGCTCCGCTCTACTCGCGCTCCTGCTGCCCCTCGCATTGCATGCTCAGCCCGCGACCACGCCGCTGTACTGGCCGGACAAGAACGGCCCCACCATGAACGGCGTTGTGCCCGAGGCCGAAGCCGCGCGCCTGCCTTTGGAATGGGATGAAGCCAGCGGCAAGAACATCACCTGGAAGACCGATCTGCCACCCGGAGATGAAGGCCACTCCACGCCCATCATCGGCGGCGATTTCCTCTGGTTCACCTCCGCCACCGCCGATGGCACCAAGCAGTACATCAACAGCTTTGACCGCCACACCGGCAAGCAATTGCATCACCACCTCATCTTCGAAAACCCCGCGCCAGAGCCCCTCGGCAACCCGCTCAACAACTACGCCTCCCCTTCCCCCGTCATTGATGCCGAGGGCGTGTACATCCACTTCGGCACCTACGGCACCGCCAAGCTCAATCCCCTCACCGCCGAAGTCATCTGGCAGCGCCGCGACATCAATGTGAAGCACTTCCGCGGCCCCGGCTCCTCGCCCTTGTTGTACGGGAACCTGCTCATTCTCACCTTCGATGGCATCGATGCGCAGTTCACCATCGCGCTCGATAAAATGACGGGCAAGACCGTGTGGAAGACCCCGCGCAGCACCGATTACCACGATCTCGACAAGGACGGCAACCCCACCCGCGATGGCGACATGCGCAAGGCCTATTACACCCCCAGCGTTTTCGATCTGGGCGGCAAAAAAACGCTCGTCAGCATCGGCTCCCGCGCCGCCTTTGGCTACGATCCGCAGACCGGCAAGGAGCTGTGGACCGTCACCCACGGCGGCTTCAATGCCGCCCCCCGCGCCCTCGCCATGCCCGGCATCCTCATTCTCAATACCGGCTCAGAACGCTCACACATGTTAGGCATCCGCGTGGATGACAAGATGACCGGCGACATCACCGCCAGTCACACCTTGTGGGATCACGACAAGCGCAACGCTAGCGAATCGTGCCCGGTCCTTCACAACGGCAAGCTCTATCAAGTCACCCGTGGCGGCGTGCTCAGTTGCCTCGATGCAAAAACCGGCGACCAGGTGTGGGAGGACCGCCTGCAAGGCCAGCACCTCCCCTCCGCCATCCTCGCCAGCGACCGCCTCTACTATAGCAACGACCGCGGCGAAGTGAACGTCATCCGCGCCGGCGACAAGTTCGAGCTCCTGGCCACCAACAAGTTCAACGGCGGCGCCGACGACAAGATCACCTCCAGCCCCGCCGTCGCCGATGGCGCGATCTTCATCCGCACCAAGACGCATCTATTCAAGCTGGAGAAGAAGTAGGGGGCGCTTGCAAAAGCGTGGGGCCGTGGGCTTGGCAACGGCTTTCCTCTCATTGCTTGCATTTCTCTCTCCCACTACTCCTCCCCGCTCCCCAGCCGCTCGAAGAAAACCCGGATCTCCGGCCCGATCCTGCGCAACTGTTCTTGATGCGCCCAGGCCAGCTTCTCCAGCACCTTCTCGCCGTGCTTCGTCAACGTGATAAAAACCCGGCGGCGGTCCTCTTCTGAAGGCTCGCGCGCCACTAGGTTCTCCGTCACCAGCCGGTCGATCAGCCCCACCGTGCTGTGATGCGCAATTTGAAGGCGCTCGGCCAGCTCCCCCACCGTCACCCGGTCGCGGCCCGGGAATCCCTTGATCGCCAGCAGCGCCTGATGCTGCTGCGCGGTGAGCCCCGCTCCGTGTGCCGCGTCTTCGCTGAATTTGAGAAACTGCCGCAGCGCGAAACGGAATGCGGCAATGCTTTCGTACTGCGCTTTGGAGATCTTCTTCGGTCCGGCCATGGAGCCCCATCCATGCATCCGGGATCAAACTCATGCCAGCGATTGTTTGACATATATCGCATTGCGATATAATTGGCCGTCCGCATGACATCCGCATCCGAGTTCCCCGCCGCCAGTCCGCAGGCCGCTACCTCCACCTATTCCGCTCCCGATGTGCTGGGCGATTTCCGCACCAACCGCCGCGTGCTGCTGCTCTCCGGCATGGCGCTCATCATCGGGGCCGTCAGCTCCGTGGTTGCCTGGGTGCTGCTGTGGATGATCGCCACTATCACTAACCTCGCCTTCCATCAAAAGTGGTCTTCAGCGGCAGCCGTCCCCGAGGGCCACCATCTCGGCTGGTGGGTGGTGCTGGTGCCCGTGACCGGTGCCCTGATCATCGGACTCATGGCGCGCTATGGCTCTGAGAAAATTCGCGGCCACGGGATCCCGGAAGCCATCGAGGCGATCCTGCTCGGCCGCAGCATCATCCAGTTGAAGGTCGCCTTGTTAAAGCCCCTTTCCGCCGCCATTTCCATCGGCACGGGCGGCCCCTTCGGCGCGGAAGGCCCTATCATCATGACCGGTGGTGCCTTGGGCTCGCTCTTCGCCCAGCGCTTCCATTTGAGCGCCGCCGAGCGCAAGACATTGCTTGTCGCAGGCGCGGCAGCAGGCATGTCCGCCGTCTTCGCAACGCCCGTCGCCGCCGTGCTGCTGGCGGTGGAGCTGCTGCTCTTCGAATGGAAGCCGCGCAGCTTTATTCCTGTGGCCTCGGCTTCCATCCTCGCCTCGGTTTTACGCATTCCATTGTTAGGCAATGGCCCCATCTTCCCTGTGCCACTGCATGCCCCGGCCACCGGCACGGAATTGATGTTCGCCGCCGCCATCGGCCTGCTCGCCGGCTTCGGCTCCGGCCTGCTCACCCTGCTGGTGTACGCTTTTGAGGATGCCTTCCAAAAACTGCCCATTCACTGGATGTGGTGGCCGGCCATCGGCGCGGTCCTCATCGGCATCGGCGGCATCATCGAACCGCGCGTGCTCGGTGTGGGCTACGAGACCATTCACAGCCTATTGCGCGGCGAAATCGTAGGCTCTGCCGTGCTTGGCCTCATGGTGGCCAAGGCGCTCGTGTGGTCGCTCGCCCTGGGTTCCGGCACCTCTGGCGGCGTGCTCGCGCCCCTGCTCATCATGGGCTGCGCGCTGGGCGCTTGCGTCAGCCCCTTCATTCCCGTGGGCGATGCCGGACTCTGGGCCTGCATCGGCATGGCCGCGATGATGGGCGGCACCATGCGCTCGCCGCTTACCGCCATGGTCTTTGCCGTCGAGCTGACGCGCGATTTCAACCTCTTCCCGGCGCTAATGACCGGCTCCGTGGCCGCCCTCTTGGTGACCGTGCTGCTCATGCGCCGCTCGATCCTCACGGAAAAGCTCGACCGGCGCGGACACCATATCACACGCGAATACAGCATTGATCTCTTCGAACTGGCGCGCGTGGGCGAGGTGATGGACAAGACTTTCGCCACCATCCCCGAGACCATGAAGCTGACGGAGCTCTCCGACCTCATTGCCAGCGGCGACCCGAAGCTCACCCGACGCCAGGGCACGCTGCTGGTGGACGGCAACGGCAAGCTTACCGGCATCATCACACGGGGAGACATGGTGCGCGCCTTGCGCCAGCCCGACGCAGAGTCGATATTGGTGCGTGAAGCCGGCAGCACCGACCTCACCGTCACTTACACCGACGAACCCCTGCACGACGCCCTTACCAAGATGCTCAGCCGCGATATCGGCCGCCTGCCCGTGGTGGACCGCGCCGAGCCCAACGAGCTGCGCGGCTACCTCGGCCGCGCCGCCATCCTTTCCGCCCGCATGCACCTGCACGGTGAAGAACATCTCCGCCAAAAAGGCTGAGAACTCGCACCTCCATTTCCAGTCCCAGCCCACCTCAGTCCCACCAGCTATCAGGCATCAACCCTCAACTATCACCTCTATGATCGCCGCCAAAATCGCCCTCGCTAAAATCATCATTGCCAGCCTGTCCGGCTGGCTCATGCTGGAACTACTCTGATTCCGATGACCCGCTTCCGCTACTGGACGAATGCTCCGTTCCTCCTCGGTTGCTGCGCCTATGTCATCAATCGCTGGCTTGTCGTCCCCCATGTCGGCCCCGGCTTTCTGCGCTCGCACTTCGATGATCTGTGGCTGATCCCCTGCGCCCTGCCGCCCCTGCTGTGGCTGCATCGCCAGTGTGGCCTGCGGTCCCATGACCAGGCACCGCAGCCCGGCGAGATCATCGGCCACCTCATCTTTTGGTCTCTGCTGCTGGAGGGCATTGGCCCACGCTTCGTGCACCCTTCCACCGGCGATGCGTGGGATGTCGGTAGTTATGCGGCTGGCGCATTGGCCAGCGGTCTTTGGTGGCATCGGCAGCGCTTCATGCCATCCTCTGCGGATCATGAGCTTTGACATTCTAGCCCCCCACTATCGCTGGATGGAATGGCTGCTCGCCGGTGGCAAACTGCAGCGCTGCCGCACGGCTTTTCTCGGCACCATCGCCCCGCCTTCCACTGTGCTAATCTACGGTGAAGGCAACGGCCGTTTCCTCTCCGAACTCTGCCGGCGTTTCCCCCAGGCGCAGATCACCTGCGTGGATGCCAGCGCAGCCATGATCGGGAAGGCCAGACAGCGCCTGCAACGCAATGGCCTGGCTACTAGCAGCATTCAGTTCATCCACGCCGATGTCCTGCAATGGCAGCCGCCCGCGGCCACCTTTGATCTGGTGGTGACGCATTTCTTTTTGGACTGCTTCCGCGAGGACCAACTGCGCGATCTGATCCCGAAAATCGCCACTGCCGCCAAGCCCCAGGCCACTTGGCTGCTGGCGGATTTCAAAGCCGTTGAGGGCGGTCTGCGCGGCTGGCGCAGCTTCGTTATCCTGGGCGTGATGTATCTCTTCTTTCGATGGGTTACCCGGCTGCCCGCCGTTCACCTCACCCCTCCGGATGCCATGCTGGCCACCGCCGGCTTCCGTTTGAGGGAGCGTTTGGAGATCGACTGGGGCATGCTACACAGCGACGAGTGGGTTCGCGAATAGCAGCAGCGGTCTCGTGCCTGGAGCGTGCGCTGGAATTGATAGCGCTATGCCAATGGCATCAGAGGGAAACGACAACCTCTTTGAACCTTCAGGCCTTGTACACAAGGCGGCTGTGGCATGCCGACAGTGTGCGGCGTGACGTTTGCAGATGTATGATTTGCGTTCATCCGGTTCGATTTGCGCTTCAATCATTCAGAGAAAAGAAGGGAAAGGGAGGATTGAACCGCAAATGGCTCCAGATGTACGCA
>JAQGPI010000057.1 GCA_028293175.1 Verrucomicrobiaceae bacterium
GCCACGTTTCAAGGTGAGATCCTCCGCCGCCCGCAGGATCAGGCCGGTCTCGCGATCAGGCTGCGCGGGCGATTCTTCCGTCACTACCGAACCATCCGTCTGCGCATACACGCTGCTGCTGCTGGTGAACACCAGCCGTGCATTCGGAAAAGCAGCGGCCAGATTGTTCATGCCTTGCTCATAAACGGCGCGATACACTTCGGCACCGCCGCGGTTGGAGCTGGCGCAATGCACCACCACTTCCACCTCTCCTAATTCTGCTGCCAGCGATGCCACGGATTCAGTGCTGCTGATGTCACAAGCATGCACGGCCCAGGGCTTGCTTGACGCCAGCCATTGGGCTGACTCCAGCGAATGCGTGAGGCCATGCACGACCTGCCCGGCCTCGTGCAGAAGATCCGCAAGACGCTCGCCCACATAACCACATCCGGCGACGACGATCATGATTTGCGTGCCTGCCGGTAGTAGTTTGTCAGCCCGGCGACAATGCCCTGCACATAGTCCTCAAAAATGCTCGTGCGCAGCCTGCCTTGATACAGTGTAGTACCAACGTATTCCCCCATCAGCAGCCGTTGATAAGTTTCCTCATTATTCATCACATAGGGCTCAAGGTAGATCACCGGGCACTGGTAGATGCGGTTCGCCAGCAGGTTGCGCGCATACACATAGCCGGTGCTTCCCGCCTGCCGCGCATTGGGCGTCATGTAAACATAGGGCGGCAGGCCGGTGCTCTGCGCCATGGCTTTGGCCATCTCATCAGCCAGCGGCAGTTCCTCTTCGTTCACCTTGGAAAAAAGACGCTGAAACATCTCGAAGCGCACATCTTGAAGCTGAAGCTCGTCCGCAGCGTAACAGCCGTTCACCAGCAGGTGCAGGTGGTTCTCGGAGGCAAAAGACGGCTGCGTGGGATTGCCCCAGGAGGCTGCATTGAAGTGCATGCACAGCACTACATCAGGCCGGAGCTGCTCATTCACCTTGCGACCACGGGCGCGAATTTCGCTTTCGCGGTAGAACATTTTTTCCGCCTGGTATTGCAGGGTGAGCACCTTCTCATCGCCATTGATCCCGGCATAGTTCTCCTTCGGCTGAGTGATCCCATGCTCGCGCAAAACGCCCTCAGCCAACGCTCGCATATCGCTGGGCCGCTGAGCGGTCACAGGCTCCGTGGCATCGCGCACCATGAGCACTTGCGCGCCAAGGGCTTCCAGCCTTGGCTTGAGCAACTGCGCCACCTTCAAACTCAACTCGCCTTCAGCGATATATTCATTGGGATGAAAGCTCAGGTAACGCTCCTCCATCTGTGCATAGGCACCGCCAATATGCCCAGGATCAAGCGCGATGCGCAGCCCGGTGAGCACCGGCTTGCCCTGCAAGGGCGGCAGCTTTGAAGCGCGACGCCAGTAATGCGAAACCATGGCCTGATTGTCTGCATCAACGCGAAATTCAATGCGCACCTTGCCACCATCCGTGCTGCCCGTGGGCACGGAAATACCTGTGGGATCAGTCTCCCAGGGTGGCGGAAAACGGCGCGAATCTGCGAACACCCCATCAAAGGCGCGGGCAAATTCCTCGGCAGTGAGAACCTTGGAAAACTTCGCCAAAGCCGCCCATGGCGGCGCATCCACCAAGGGGCTCATCCGGGCCAGTTGCGCCGGCACCACCGATGGCTGGGCAACCTTAACTGGAACAGGGACGACACCAGAAACCCCCGGCGGCGGAGGGGCTGGCGCAGGTGGAGGCGCCTGTGCCAGCAAACCGCCGCACGCCAGCGCACTTGTCAGCAGTGCGACGGGGTAAAAGGTGGAACACAAGCGACTCATGCTTCTATCATAGACGGGGATAAACGGAGAATCATCCCCGAAGTACGCCCCTCAGCTCCATGCCTGGCGCAACTCAGCGCCTACCCGTTCATAAGGCATCCAGATGATGCCGGTAGCGGCAGCCTGGATGTTCTTTTTCACCGGTGAGAGCTTCTGAGTTTCCAGCTTCAAGTTGTTAGGATCGTACTGGTCGCGAATCTTCTGCGCCGCCTCTTCCGCTTCCTTGTTCAAGGCGTCATAGGCGGCCTTCAGACGGTCCACCTCGCCCTGCGCCACCGATACATCCTGCGACTGCTTCCAAGCGCGTGAGGCGCTGGTCACCGTGCCCACGCGGGCCAAGGATTTAGCAGCACCAAGGGCCCCGCCCTTATTGCCAAAGAGAGCGCCGAGCAAGGACATGCCGACCTGCGCAACCGTCGAAATGGTCGCGCTCGTCGCTTCAGATTTTTGGGTGTCCACCTTCGCCATCGCCCTGGCAAGATCGTCTTCCATACTCTTGGTCTGACGCGCTGCTTTTTGCTTCAGAGCTTCCACCGCTTCATCGCGCAGTTCACGAGCGCTTTGGGTCACGCGCGCACGGAAATCACCCTCGGTTTCGCCGAGGTTTGAGTAAGTATTCAGCAGGGCGCAATAGATTACCTCCGCAGCACCGTTAGCATAGACCCAGTCGATGTAATCTTTCTCGATGGTCTCATAAGTCTTCGCCTTCAGCGCTGCGCCAGGAAGATCGAGGTACTCAACATCGCCTTCCTCTGGGTCGCGACGAAACTTGGCCAAATCCACATCCTTGGGCACAGGATAAGTTTTGTCCCAGTCTACGCGCTGTTTCTCCACATCGATCTCATTGATCAACGTGAAGCTCGCGCGACCAGTGATCTTGCGCTTTGCATCATCAAAATTCACCACCGCGCTGCGGATCATGGCAGGACGATAACACAGGCTGTCCGCACTGGTGCCCGCCTCGCCGGTGAAGAAATACTCCTCCACGCCATCCGGCAGCTTGGGCTTGATGGTGTTGCGATTCACATTCGCTGCCACCTTCGCGCTGGGAGGGGCAAAACCATCATCCTCGCCAGCCTCCACCGCCGCGCCTTTCTTGGGCCGCACAGGGTCCATGAGCTGCTTGATTTCATTTCGCGAAACCGGCCCGCGCAGGTAGCTCAACGTGCAACGCGTTATGAATACCTCCGGCCCATCCTCATGCACATTGTTCATGAGGAACACCCGGTGGCCCAAACTGCTCAGGGTTTTATCAATGAAGTTACGGTCAAATTTGACTCCCTGGGTGGTGATCGCTCCCTCCAATCCGTCAAGCAGGCGAGCCTTGTCGCGTTCCGTCTGCAAGCGCCCGATGAACCAAGTGCCGATGTTCGACAGCGCCTTGTAATCGAGATCCACCGGGTTCTGCGTAGCCAGCAGCAAGCCCAGGCCGAAGGCGCGCGCCTGCTTGAGCAGGATCATCATCGGCTTCTTCGACGGCGGATTCGCCACCGGCGGCAAGTAGCCATAGATCTCATCCATGTAGAACAAGGCCCGCAGACTGGAGGTGCCGCTCTGCGCGCGCATCCAGCCGAGTATCTGATTCATCAGCAGCGAGACAAAGAACATGCGCTCCGTGTCGCTGAGATGCGCGATGCTGAAAATGGTGATGCGCGGCTTGCCTTCCGGCGTGAAATACATGCGCTGAATGTCCAGCGGCGCGCCCTCCAGCCACACGCTGAAGCCCGGGCTAGCGATGAGGTTGTTCAGCTTCATCGCGAGGTCGTGGCGCTTGTTCTCCGGATAAAAGAGATCCACATTTTCCACGCCGATCTTGCTCATCGGCGGCTGCTGGATTTGCCGGATGAGGTTCTCAATCGTCACGTTCTGGCCCTTCTGCCAGCAGTAGCCTATGATGTTGGAAACCAGGATGTGCTCGCGTGATTGCACCGGGTCCGCCGCGATGCCGCACAGGCCCAATAGGCTGCTCACGGTGCTCTCGATACGGTCCCCAAGCATTTCACGGTCTTCCATGAATTCCTCTCCCGGCGCGGCCAGCGAACTCAAAATCGAAACCGGCAGCCCGGCGTTGCTGCCCGGCGTGTAGATGTTGATATCCACGGCCTCACGCAGCCTTTTGATGCGATCAATCCCCTGCCCCGACTCCTCCAGACTCTCGATCCATTTCGCCGCTTCCGCATCAGCGTAATCATCCACGCTCTGCTCCTTGCGTCGTGCATCATCGGGATTCACCCAAGGCCTCAGCTTTGCCCCATCCAGATCGGGGAACGTGAACAAGAGATTGCCAATATCGCCCTTCGGATCAATCGCGATCACTGGAATGCCATCGATCGCCGCCTCCTCTAGCATGGCCAAACAGAGGCCCGTCTTGCCGGAGCCCGTCATGCCGAGCACCACGCCATGCGTGACCATGTCCTTCGAATCGTACATGACCAGCTCGTCATTCGGCTTCTTCGCCTCGATGTCATAGGTGCGGCCGAGGTACAGGCTGCCGAGCTTCTCGTATTGATCAGGAGAGATGGTCATGGGAGGAAAAAGGGATGCGCTAAAATTTCAGAGGATGGAGGAAAGACAAGCGGAAGCGGGAAATGTTCGGAGGGATGCAAGGGCGCGCACAGCTAAAACAAAAGAGCCGGGCATCGCTGCCCGGCTCTTTTTCAAATCAAGCGATGAGACGTATCACGCCAGCGCGGCAAGGCGCTTGGCGAGTGCGTCCTTCGACTGCACGCCCACCACTGTGTCCACCTGCTTGCCGTCCTTGAAGAAGGCCAGCATCGGGATGCTGCGCACATTGAACTTGGCGCTAAGGCCGGGATTTTCGTCCACGTTGACCTTGCCAATTTTGACGGCACCAGCCTTTTCCTTGGCCAGATCGTCGAGAATGGGGGTCAGCATGCGGCAAGGTCCGCACCATTCGGCCCAGAAGTCCACAATGACGGGGACAGTGGAGTTAGCGATTTCTTCTTCGAAGTTTGCTTCGGTAAAAGTAACAAGGTTTTCAGACATAAACGTTTCGTGTGAGAAGAGGTTACGTGCAGCAATGCAAGAGGGCTACTCCGCGGTGATGATGCCGTTCATCATCATCGAATGGCCGGGGAACATGCACATGTAAGGGTAGCTGCCAGCGGCGGTGCAGATAAAGGTAATGCTCTCTGACTGGCCCGGCTGCAGCAGATTGGTGTGCGCAAGCATCTCGGGGCAGGCGGCGGTATCCGGCACATAGCCCTTGGCCATGCCTGCGGGATCGGTCATGAGCTTCATGGCAACGGCCATCAGCGCATCCTTCGTACCGGCCTTGCCCACGACCACGTTGTGCGGCAGAGGCACGGGCGCCTTGTTGGTAAAGGTCAGCTTTACAGGCTTGCCGGCCCTCACGTTGAAGGACTTGATGGCGAAAGCCATTGGGTTCACGGTATCAGGCGTCAATTCGAGCACCTGCTCGGGACCGGAAGCTGCAGGAGTGGTCGTAGCATCAGCCGGAGCCGGAGCGGCGGCAGCAGCCGTAGCACCAGCGGATGTCGGGGCAGTGGTGGCGGGCGCAGCAACCACGGCGGCGGTGGGTGCGGCTTCAGCGCCTGCAGGGATCGCTGCCGTATCGACTCTAGGTGGTTCGACCTTCGGACCATGCTTCACACGAGAGGCACCAATGCCCGACACGACGAGGGAACCGCCCAGGAAAAGGGTGACCAGTGCGAACACACTAGCGAGGACAACATTGATAACGGACCAAGCGGAGCCACCGCTCTCAGAACTGGAAGAATGTGCGTTTGCCATGATAAGTAGGGGGCTGCAAACAAGCACAGGGGAGGGCAAACGCAACCAACGTCTTTCCCCGCCCGTGCATGCACCGCCTCCTTTGTCATTGCGGGTTGACCGTGTTTCGATCAAGCACTAGCCCTGAACGAATGGACAAACACCCGCATGTGCTGCTCACTGGAGGACGAGGGCGAGTTGCCTCTGCCATCCGCAAGGAGCTGGCGGGCGGCGGCTGGGGTGTGGACGTCTGCTCGCGGACGGTTGGCGAAGGGCTGCTGGACCTCGAAAACATCCTCACGGGCTCCGATTCCATGGGCCAGGATGCGATCGTTCACTGCGCCTGGAGCACCGTGCCAGCCGTGGCCCAGGAATTTCCCGAACGCACGGAGTCCATCGATCTGCCCCTGATGGAACGGCTGATTCAGCGGCTCAAGGCAGACGCCGAACCGCCGCTGCTGGTATTCATGTCCACCGGTGCTGTTTACGGTCCCGCACCGGGCCGCGCCAGCCTCGAAACTGACGAACCCGGCCCGCTGGGAGAGTATGCGCGGGGCAAGCTGGCAGCGGAGGCGCTCTTGCAAGCTTCCGGCCTGCCGCATTGCATCCTGCGCGTCTCCAATATCTATTCCCTGCCTTCCACCAAGCACGACCGACAAGGCGTGATCTCGCGCCTCGTGTGGACCGCCATCGAAGGCGGCGCCTTCCAGCAATGGGGCGAGCACTCGATCAAAGACTACCTCCACAGCACCGATTTCGCCCGCGCCCTCATGAGCGTGATTCGACATCGCCTGACCGGCGTGGTGAACGTCGCCAGCGGCGAAGCCACCGAGCTTGCGGACCTCATCGAGATGGTAAAACACGCTGCGCTAAAGCCGTTGACCATCGAGCCAAGACCCGGCGCAGCCTGGGATGTGACGGACAATCGGCTCGATATCACCCTCCTACAATCCAAGACCGGTTGGAAGCCAGGTATCACGATTGAGGAAGGTGTGAGAGCCGAGGTGGCGCGGGTGCTGAATTTGGGGCAGCCGCAGCCGGAGTGACACCAAAGAAGGTAAAAGGTACAATAGGCAAAGGGCCTTCTCTGAAGACTTGACCTCTGGCCATTCCGTCCCTCACCCAACCCTCTTCCGCAGGAGAGGGAGTTTGCACTGGGATCATTCAAAACCCAAGTCTTAGAGAGCCCAAGACGTCTCCCTCTTCCACAGGAGACGGAGTTTGCACTGGATCAATAAAAAACCAAGTCTTAGAGAAAACGCAGACGGTCTCCCTCTCCCGGCGGGAGAGGGTTG